>NZ_JBWKYF010000002.1:130085-186416 GCF_059423605.1 Variovorax sp. GW460-12-1-14-LB1 | reverse complement strand
GGAGGGAGGGGCGGTGTGCGGCGTCGGGCGTGGCGATCCAGGCCTGCAGCGCGGCGACGCGCGCGTGCTTCGGTGCCAGGCCGACGAAGGTGGTGTAGGCGGCGAGCGCCTTGGCGTCGTTGCCGGCCTGCAGGTAGGCATCGCCCAGGTTCAGGTAGGCGAGGGCGCGGCTGCCGTCCATGTCGATGGCCTGCTCGAACCAGCGCGCGGCCTCGACCGGTTTGCCGCGCTTGAAGTACACGAAGCCCAGGTTGTTGGCCGCGAGTGCAAAACGCGGCTGCAGCTTCAGCGCCTCGGTGAAGGCGGCTTCGGCCTCGTCGTAGCGGCGCTCGCGGTACAGCTGCAGGCCGCGGTCGTTGGCGCGCTGGGCGGCCACGCGCGGCGTGAGCGGCGCGGCGGCCGGCATGGTCAGCTTGGTGTCGGCGCCTTCGAGGTTCTTCACCACCACTTCGACGGCAGCCGGGCCGGCCTTGGCCGCCTTGGCCGTCTTGGGTACGGCCGCCGCATGCACGGCCTGCTCGTTGGCCTGGTCGATGCGCTTGTTGACCTGGCTGGCGGCGGCGTCGAGCTGCAGGCTGTCGCCGCTGAGGCCTTCGCGCTCGACGGGCAACGCGAACACGAACTCGCCGCCCTCCGAGCCCGGCAGGCTGCCGAAGGCCGGCGTCTGCCGCGCGATGGCCGAGACCGCCGGCGCCACGTAGGCCGCGAGTTCGGTGCCGGTGATGACGTTGTCGCCGTTCAGGTCGGCCTTGCCCGACAGCGCCTGCAGCATCGTCCAGGTGAAGACCGAGTGGCCGCCGGGGCCGTCGTCGGCCACCTGCTGGTCGGCGCCGCCGGCGGTGAGCATCTGGCGGCCGATGCGGCGCGCGTTGTCGGTCAGGAAATTCTTGTTGCCCTGCGCCGCGCCGCCGCGCGTGAGGCCCAGGCCCGAGTAGCAGGCGTCCACGAGGAACAGCACGTGCTTGGCCGACAGCGCCTCGGCCACCTCCTGCAGCTGCGGCATCGAGATGGCGTCGGACGGCAGGTTGTCCAGCGTGGCGTCGACCGGCACGATGTAGCCGACGTCGCGCCCGCTCGCGAGCTTGCGGGTGCTGCCGTGGCCGGCAAAGAACACCAGCACGCGGTCGTCGCGCTTCACGCGCTTGCCGTCGGTCAGCTTTTCGTTCAGCGCGCGCAGGATGTTGGCGCGCGTGGCCTGGTCGTCGTACAGCGCCGTGATGTTCTCGGGCTTGAAGCCGAAGCGCGTCACGAGCAGCTGCTCCATCGCCTTGGCGTCGGGCACCGCGTGGTGCAGGCCGGGCCACTTGGCGTACTTGTCGATGCCGATCACCAGCGCGTGGCTCTCGCGGTAGAGCGTGTCGCCCGAGGTGGCGGCCACGCCGTCGTCGGGCGCCGCCTTTTTCGATGCGCTGACGACGAACTTGCCGTCGCGCCAGGTGGCGAAGCGGTAGCCGTCGGCCACCAGCTGGTCGAGCACCGTGGGCAGGGCCTGCACGGTGCGGCCCTGGATGTCGTGAAACAGGATGACGCCGCGCTTGGCCTTGTCGACCTCGGCCAGCACGCGATCGGCGATCGACTTGGGCACCGGGTCGGCCCAGTCCATCGAGTCGACGGTCCACATCATGGAGCGCAGCTTGAGCGCCTCGACCGTGCTCAGCTTGGCTTCGTTGCGTGCGCCGTAGGGAAAGCGAAAGAGGGTGGACTGCGGCCGGCCGGTGGCGTCGAGCAGCGCTTCGGTCTCGCTGGCCTCGACGCGCACCGCGTCGTCGGTCATCTTGGCCATCATGCCGTGGCTGAAGCTGTGGTTGGCGAGCACGTGGCCGGCGGCCAGCACGCGCTTGGCCGCCGCGCCGGTGGCGCTGAGCTGGGCCTTGCCCTGCGCGTCGAGCTTGCCCAGGTTGCGTCCGAGCTGGAAGAAGATGGCGGGCGCGTCGTAGCGCTTCAATATCTCGAGGATCTCGTCGGTGTGCCTGGCGTGCGGGCCGTCGTCGAAGGTGAGCACCACGGTCTTGGCGGGCAGCGAGGTGCCGAAGATCTCGCGTGCGTCCGCGCTGTCCTTTTCCTTGGCGCCGCCCGGGGGCTGCGTATAGGGGACGATGGCGCCGAAGTCTTTCAGGATCTGTTCGCGCGAGTACAGGCCCTGCAGCTTGGCCACGTAGTCGGCCCACTTCTCGCGCTTGGGCTCGATGCCGCGCTGCGCGAAGCGGCCGAACACGTCTTTCAGCTCGCGATCGTAGGCCTGCTCGATCTCGGCGAGCACGGCCAGGTCTTCGCTGGCGCGGCGGCCGAGCTTGAGCCCGGACAGCGACTGCGCCTGGCTGTAGCGCGTGCTCAGCTCGGACAGGAATTCCTTGAACGCCAGCCGGTCGGCGTCGAACCAGCTGGGCTCGCTTTCGATGCGGTCGAGCAGCGCGTTCAGGCCCGCCACGGCGGCAGGGTCAGTCATGTCCGCGGCCTGGGCGATCAGCGCCTGCTGGCGCTCCTGCATCTCGTGGAACAGCTGCTGCCCGACGGCGCTGACGGCGCGCTTCTCGGCCGCCTCGAGCGCACGCTCGCCGGTCATCAGCACGATCATCTGGCGGTGCGCGGCGAGCAGGGCGTCGGCGCGTGCCTGCAGCGCGGCCGGAATGCCGACCGGCGCCGCGACCACCGGGGGTGCAACGGCAGCAGGTGCCGAGGCGGCCGATGCGGGCGCCTCGGCCGCTGGGGCCGTGGCCGCCGGCTCAGGTTGACAGGCGGCGAGCCCGGCGGCCAACGCCGCGATGGCCACGCCATGGATTGCGGTCTGCCATCGCGCACGCTTCATGGGTTCGGGTCTGCTCGCTTGTCTGTCTGCTTGTTACTTGGCGGTGGACTTCGGCTGGGCGTCGTCCACCTTCACGGTGAACTTGCCGGCCAGGATGTCGGCCTGCTTTGCCTTCACCTTGGCCACGACGTCGGCCGGCACCTTCTTCTCGAAGGTGCCCAGTGGCGCGAGTTCGGAGCCCTTGTGCTTCATGTGCGAGTACACGCCGTAGTCTTCGGCGGCGAACTTGCCTTCTTTCACGAGCTTGATCGCGCGGTCGGCCGAGGGCTCGAAGTTCCACAGCGCCGAGGCCACCACCGTGTCGGGGTACTGGGCCTGCGTGTCGATCACGTTGCCGATGGCGAGCTTGCCCTTTTCCTTGGCGGCGTCCGACACGCCGAAGCGCTCGGCGTACATGATGTCGGCGCCCTTGTCGATCATCGCGAAGGCCGCTTCCTTGGCCTTCGGCGGGTCGAACCAGCTGTTGATGAAGCTCACGCTGAACTCCACCTTCGGGTTCGTTTCCTTCGCGCCCGCCATGAACGCGTTCATGAGCCGGTTCACCTCGGGAATCGGGAAGCCGCCGACCATGCCGATGCGGTTGCTCTTGGTCATGCCGCCCGCGACCATGCCGCTGAGGTAGGCCGGTTCCTGGATGTAGTTGTCGAACACCGAGAAGTTGGGCGCCTGCGGCTTCAGCGACGAGCCCATGAGGAACGCCACCTTGGGGAAGTCTTTCGCGACCTTGCGCGCCGCCGCTTCCACCCCGAACACCTCGCCCAGGATCAGCTGGTTGCCGCCCGTGGCGTACTCGCGCATCACGCGCTCGTAGTCGGCGTTGCTCACGTTCTCGGTCGCCTTGTATTCAATCTCCCCACGCGCCTCGGCCGCCTTCAGCGCCTTGTGGATGCGGCCCACCCATTGCTGCTCGAACGGCACCGTGTACACGGCAGCCACCTTGAGCTTGGCCTGCGCGAGCGCAAGGCCCGGGGCGCCCGCCGCAAGCGCTGCGGCGACGGCGATGGAACGAACGATCAATTGACGGCGTGCTGTCACGGTCTTCTCCTCGATTGAAATAAAAGAACCACCCTGCAATCCCCATGCCCACCAACAGAGCCCGCCCTCGCGGCGGGCTCCCTTCCAGCAAACACCGAGGAACCGGCTCTGCCGGGCCTCAGGTGTTGCCCCCGGTAGGGGGAAGGAGTAGCGACACGAAGTGCGCGAAGCCTGGGGGCGAGCCTATTTAGTGCCGAAGATGCGGTCGCCGGCGTCGCCGAGGCCGGGCAGGATGTAGCCGTGGCTGTCCAGCTCGCGGTCGATGGCGGCGGTGTAGATCGGCACGTCGGGGTGCGCGGTCTGCATCGTCTTCACGCCTTCGGGGCAGGTCAGCAGGCAGACGAACTTGATCGACTTGGGGTTGAGTTCCTTCAACCGTTCGACCGCGGCCACGGCCGAGTTGCCGGTGGCCAGCATGGGGTCGACCACGATCACGTCGCGGTTCTCCATCTCGCCGGGCATCTTGAAGTAGTACTCGACGGCCGTGAGCGTCTTCGGGTCGCGGTACAGGCCGATGTGGCCGACGCGCGCGCCCGGCACCACCGTGAGCATGCCGTCCAGGATGCCGGTGCCGGCGCGCAGGATCGACACCAGCACCACCTTCTTGCCGTCGATGACCTTGGCCTGCATGGTTTCGAGCGGGGTCTCGACCTCGATGTCCTGCATCGGCATGTCGCGCGTGACCTCGTAGGCCATCAGCATGCTGATTTCGTTCAAGAGCCGGCGAAAGCTGTTGGTGGAGGCGTCCTTGCGGCGCATCAGCGTGAGCTTGTGCTGGACGAGAGGGTGGTCGACGAGGTGGACGTTGCTCATTGGAGTCTTCTTTTGGTGTGCCGTTGCGGAAAACAGGAGAGTCTAAAAGACTAGAAGACGGTGCCGTCGCTCTCGATCTGCAGCGGTGGCGCACCGTTTCGCAAGCGCTGTGCCAGCACCCGGCCCGCGGCCCAGGTGCCGCCTTCGAGCACGCAGGCCAGGGGCAGCTCTTCCTCGGTGCGGTCGAGCACCTTGCGCACGCGCGGGGCGATTTCGTCGAGCAGCGCCACGGTGAGGGCGCGCCATTCGACGATGAACTCGTCGCCGGCCTTCCAGCGGCGGGTGAGAAAAGCCGCCTCGCGCGGCACGATCACGCCGCTGTCGATCAGCAGGCCGCCGTTGCGGTATTCGGGCAGGGCGGTGAGCGCGTCGAGGTGGCGCACTTTCACGCCGGCCCATTCGAAAGGCTCGAGCAGCGAGTACGTGAGCCACTGCGACAGCTTGTGGAACGGCATCCAGCCGTTGGTGAGCCCGGGGCCGGCGACGGCGCTGTGGCGCCAGCAGTCGCCCAGCGCGAAGGCCGGGTCGCCCGAGCCGATGCCGCCCGCGTTGTCGCTGCCGTCTGCCGCCAGGCTGTCGATGGCGTTGGCCGAGGGCCAGATGTGGGAGAGGGTGTCGAGCAGCAGCGACAGGATCTGGTGCGCCGTGATCTCGGCCGTGGGCGGCGAGGCGGCGCCCAACGGGGCCACGAGCGCGTCGAAAAGGCCGGCGGGCCGGCCGTCGTCGCCGAAGGTCTCGGGCTGCTCGCTCATGGCCTCGCCCAGGCGGCGCAGCAGCACCGCGCGCCCGGCCAGGCCGACCAGCGGATTGACCTCGCTCACCTGGAAAGCGTCGCCCAGGCGCTCGGTCACGAGGCCGCGCAGGCCGGCCGCATCGGCCTGCAGCGGATGGTTCGGGTCGGACGAGAAGAGCCCGCTCGTGAACGCATGGAAGCACGCCACGCCCAGGCCTTCGGAGCGCGTGAAGCGCAGGCCGGTGGCCGGTTCGGTGTAGTGCCAGGTCGGGCCGGCGCCGGCGTCGAGCAGCACGCTCACCAGCGTGAGGTCGATGTGGGCGCGGGCGCGCTGGCGGGCGTCGAGGCCCTTGCCGAGCAGCGCGTCGAGCTGCAGGCGGCGGTCGACGCCGCCGGCCTCGAAGTGGCGCCAGCGGCTGTGGTACGGGATGGTGTCCCAGGGGTAGCGCTCGCGCGTGACCTCGGCCACGGTGCGCGCCGCGTCTTCGAGCGCGTCGTCGCTGCCGATGCGGAACCACTGCGACTCGCCGCGGCGCGCGCGCGCCAGCAGGGCGCCCGCGCGCTGGCGGATGGCGGTGGTGGTGCGCAGCAGGCTGGCGGCGCCGGCCGGGTGGCCGGTGTCGGGTGTGAATTCGATCGACGGATCGACATTGCCCGCGCCGCCGGGGCGCAGGCTGCCGGAACCGTCGGCGGGCAGGTCGATGTCGGTGCTTCGGCTCATTCGCTCAATCCCCGGCCCTTGGCCTTTTTCAGTTCCTCTGCGTCCGGCACCGGGCCGGGGGTGAAGTAGCCGGCCGCCATCTTGGCGTCCATCTCGACGCGGGCGTCGGCCGGGATCAGTTCGTCGGGAATGTTCACGCGTTCGCCGATCTCGATGCCCGAGCCGGTGATGGCGTCGAACTTCATGTTGCTCATCGACACGAGGCGGTGGATCTTCTTGATGCCCAGCCAGTGGAAGACGTCGGGCATCAGCTCCTGGAAGCGCATGTCCTGCACGCCGGCCACGCACTCGGTGCGCGCGAAATACTGGTCGGCCGTGTCGCCACCCACCTGGCGCTTGCGGGCGTTGTAGACGAGGAACTTGGTCACTTCGCCGAGCGCGCGGCCCTCCTTGCGCGAGTAGGCGATGAGCCCCACGCCGCCGCGCTGCGCGCCCTGGATGCATTCTTCGATTGCGTGCGTGAGGTAGGGGCGGCAGGTGCAGATGTCGGAGCCGAACACGTCGGAGCCGTTGCACTCGTCGTGGATGCGGGCGGTGAGCTCGACCTCGGGATTGGCCAGGTCGCGCGGGTTGCCGAAGATGTAGAGCGTCTGCCCGCCGATGGGCGGCAGGAACACCTCGAGATCGGAGCGCGTGACCAGCTCGGGGTACATGCCGCCAGTCTCTTCGAAGAGCGTGCGGCGCAGGTCGGTTTCCGAGCAGCCGAAGCGGCGCGCCACCTCGGGCAGGTACCACACGGGTTCGATGGCCGCCTTGGTCACCATCGCCGCACCGCCCGTGGTGAGGAAATGGCCGTCGGCCTTGAGGCGCCCGCTCTGCAGCGCCTCGATCACCTCGGGCAGGATCACATGCGCCTTGGTGATCGCGATGGTCGGGCGGATGTCGTAGCCGGCCGCGAGTTCGGTGGAGAACACGTCGGCCACCAGCGCGCCCCAGGGGTCGAGCGAGACGATGCGCCCGGGCTCGCTCCACTGAGGATAGGGGCCGATGACGTCGGTGGGCGCGGTGTTGGTGAGGTCGGCCTTGTGTTCGCGCTTCAGGGCGCCGGCCGCCACGGCGAGCGCGCGGTACACGCTGTACGAGCCGCTGTGCGTGCCGATCACGTTGCGGTGCGCGCGCTTGGTGGTGGTGCCGACCACGGGGCCACGCTCGGTGGCGGTGGCTGCGCCCCAGTGGATGGGCAGCGCGCCGAAGCCGCCGGCATGCGAGGTCAGGCGGATGTGGCCGGTCGAGGACGAGGGGTGGAGCGGAGGGCTCTGCGCCGGGCTGGCACCGGTCGCGGTCGGCAAGGCGGAAGGGAGCGCGGTACTGTCTGCAGACATTTGAGGCCCTCAAAAAATGCAATGTACCGAGCACTTGTGCGGCTGGCAAGCGAGGGCCCGCGCGGCCTGGCCGCACTGGCATTCATGCAGGCGATGAGCGCAGGCCGTAGGTCTTGCCGTGCACGAACAGGTACTCGGCGCGCAGCACCGCGTCGCCTTTTTCGCCGGTGAAGGTGAAGCCCAGCACCGCCACCGGCGTGCCGGGCTTGATCTCCTCGACGCCCCAGGCTTGCAGCCGCGTGAGCGGGGCCAGCTCGATCTGCCACTTGCGGTCGCGCCGTGTCGGCAGCTGCGCCTTGGCCAGCAGCGCCGCGCCGTCGACCGTGGCGCTTTGCTTCGGCAGGGGCCGCTGCTTCAGGTCCGGCGGCAGCGCGAGGTTCTCGGGCAGCTCGATCTCCAGCTCGCCGTGCGGATTGCGCCAGCTCACCTTGGTGGCGCGGCCCTCCAGGTACAGCGGGCGCTCCTGGTCAAAACTGCTCCAGCCGTGGTGGGCCCAGGCGGGCAGGGCCAGTGCGATCGAACCGGTCACGAACATGCGTCGATGCAGCATCGCGTTCTCCTTGGTCAGACATAGGCAATCCAGCGCCCGCAGATGATGACAGCGAGCCAAAACCCCAAAGACAGGAGGCATTGAAACCTGGCGAACCCACTCTGCCCGCCGATGTCGCCGCGCAGGTGGAACCAGGCGGCGTTGAGGCCGGCCAGCAGGATCAGCAGCAGCTTGACGCGAAAGGCCGTGTTGCTCAGCAGTTCGCCGGGTTGGCTGGCGAACATGGTCAGGCCGGTCAGCGCGCACAGGCCGAAGCCCAGCAGGGCGGGGCGCAGCGTGAGGCGCGCCAGCAGCGGCGCCGGCAGCTCGCGGGCCAGGCCGAGGGCGCGCAGCTCGAACACCAGCAGGCCGCCGAACAGCAGCGCGATGCCCACGATGTGCGCCGCCTCCAGCGCCGGGTAGGCCCAGGGGTGCGAGACGAGTCCGGCCAGCATCGGGGCAGCTTAGCGCAAGCTCTGCCGCGGGGGCGCGGCACAATCCCTTGCAATCTTTTTTCACCAGGCTGTAACCGGCCGGCCCGATGGCACGAAACACCGTAGACAGCAGGACGACACCGAGCGACGCGGAAGCGGCCTTGCGCCGCCTGTTCCTTCGCGGCCTCGATGGCGACGCCGGCGCGTACCGCGAGTTCCTGCAGAAACTGAGCGCGCACCTGCGTGCTTTTCTGGGCAAGCGCCTGTTCGGCTGGCCCGATGAAGTGGAAGACCTCGTCCAGGAATGCCTGCTCGCCATGCACAACCAGCGCCACACCTACCAGAGCGACCAGCCGCTGACGGCCTGGGTGCATGCCATTGCGCGCTACAAGATGATCGACCTGCTGCGCGCCAAGTCGGTCCGCGAGGACCTGCATGACCCGCTGGACGACGACCTGGCCGTGTTCGCCGCGTCGGCCACCGAGGCCAGCGATGCGAAGCGCGACCTCGGCGGGCTGCTGCAGACGCTGCCCGAACGCCAGCGCCTGCCCATCGTGCACGTGAAGATCGAAGGCCTGTCGGTGGCCGAGACGGCCAGCCTCACGGGCATGTCGGAGTCGGCGGTGAAGGTCGGCATCCACCGGGGCCTGAAGGCCCTGGCCGCGAAGTTCGGGGGAGGTGCCGCGCCATGAAGACCGACGACCTCGTCAATCTGCTGGCCACCGGCGAGGTGGCGGTGCCGCGGCGCAGCGCCGGCGGGCGCATCGGGCTGGCGGTGCTGGCCGCGCTGCCGGTGTCCTTCGTGATCCTGTTCGGCGAGTACGGGCTGCGGCCCGACCTGGTGCAGGCGATGTTCTGGCCGATGTTCTGGGTCAAGGTGCTGTTTCCGCTGTGCATCGCGGCGGCGGCCTTCGTGACGGTGCAGCGGCTGGCCCGGCCCGGCGTGCGGGTGCGCCACGCGTGGTGGGGCGGGGTGCTGCCGGTGCTGGGGATCTGGGGGCTGGCGGCGTTCGTCTGGTTCTCGGTGCCGATCGAGGAGCGTATGCCCTTGCTGATGGGCCAGTCGTGGCGCATCTGCGCCCTGAGCATCGGCTTCATGGCGCTGCCGGTGTTCGCGGCCACCTTCGTGGCGCTGCGCGGGCTGGCGCCGACGCGGCCCGCGCTGGCCGGGGCCGCGGCCGGCGCACTGGCCGGCGGCGTGGGCGCGTCGGTCTACGCGCTGCACTGCATGGAGCTGACCGCGCCGTTCCTCGCGGTCTGGTACGTGAGCGGGATCGCGGTGCCGGTGCTGCTGGGCGCGGCACTGGGGCCACGCCTGCTGCGCTGGTAGCGAGTCGCTTTCTACTTTTAGCGCTTCTTGCTGCCGAAGATCCCGCCCAGCACGCCGCGCAGGATCTCCTTGCCCACCGACGTGCCCATGGTGCGCACCGCCGACTTGGCCATGGTCTGCACGAGGCCGTCGCGCTTGCCGCCGCGCGGGCCGGTGCTGCCGAAGAGCATGTCGTTGAGCATGCCACCCATGCCGGACGATTCTTCGGCCGCCGCGCCCTTGCCGGCTGCAGCCGGCGCATCGGGCGCGCTCTCGGCACGGCCCTTGAGCTTTTCGTAGGCCGATTCGCGGTCGATGGTCTTCTCGTACACGCCCGCCACCAGCGAGCCCGCGATCAGCGCCTTGCGCTGCTCGGGCGTGATCGGGCCGAGCTGGCTGCCCGGCGGCAGCACGTACACGCGCTCGGTGATGCTCGGGCGACCCTTGGCGTCCAGGAAGCTCACCAGCGCCTCGCCCACGGCGAGTTCGGTGATGGCGGTCTCGATGTCCAGGCCGGGCTTCTGGCGCATGGTGCTGGCGGCGGCCTTCACGGCCTTCTGGTCGCGCGGGGTGAAGGCGCGTAGCGCGTGCTGCACCCGGTTGCCCAGTTGGGCCAGCACCGAATCGGGAATGTCCAGCGGGTTTTGCGTGACGAAATACACGCCGACGCCCTTGGAACGCACCAGCCGCACCACGAGTTCGATGCGTTCCACCAGCGCCTTGGGCGCTTCGTTGAACAGCAGGTGGGCCTCGTCGAAGAAGAAGGCCAGCTTCGGCTTCTCGGGGTCGCCGATTTCGGGCAGCTGCTCGAACAGCTCCGACAGCATCCACAGCAGGAAGGTGGCATACAGGCGCGGCGAATTCATGAGCTTGTCGGCCGCCAGGATGTTCACCACCCCCTTGCCGCCCACCGTCTGCATGAAGTCGGTGATGTTGAGCATCGGCTCGCCGAAGAACTTGTCGCCGCCCTGGGTCTCGATCTGCAGCAGGCCGCGCTGGATCGCCCCCACGCTGGCGGCGCTGATATTGCCGTACTCGGTGGTGAACTGGCTTGCGTTCTCGCCCACGTACTGCAGCATGGCGCGCAGGTCTTTCAGGTCGAGCAGCAGCATGCCGCTGTCGTCGGCGATCTTGAACACCAGGTTCAGCACGCCGGCCTGGGTTTCGTTCACGTCGAGCATGCGGCCCAGCAGCAGCGGGCCCATGTCGGACACGGTGGCGCGCACCGGGTGGCCCTGTTCGCCGAACACGTCCCACAGCGTGACGGGGCAGGCGGCGGGCTCGGGCACGTCGATGCCGCGTTCCTTGAGCGTGGCGGCCAGTTTTTCGCCAACGCTGCCTTTCTGGCTGATGCCGGTCAGGTCGCCCTTGACGTCGGCCATGAACACCGGTACGCCGATGTTCGACAGTTGTTCGGCGATGGTCTGGAGCGAGACGGTCTTGCCGGTGCCGGTGGCGCCGGTGATCAGGCCATGGCGGTTGGCCAGGCCGGGCAGGAGGGTGCACTCGATGGTGTCGTGGCGTGCGATCAGAAGGGGGTCGGCCATGGGGCGCTCCGGGTCGTATCGAAGCGCGCAGTCTAATCAACCGCCACTCCTATAATTCACGACCCCGCACGGTCGTTCAGGAAAAAAGTTCAGGAGGTTTTTTTGTCATCGACTGCTCAGCCCCCCATTCCCGCCACTGGCGATGCATCCGAACAGTCGCCGATCGAAAAAGAGCTGGCCGTGTTGCTCGTGAACGCGCTCAATCTCGAGGTCGCACCTGAAGAGATCGTTCCCACCGACCCGCTGTACGGCGAAGGTCTGGGCCTCGACTCCATCGACATCCTCGAAGTCGCGCTCGAAGTCTCGCGCCGCTACGGTTTCCAGCTGCGCTCGGACGACGAGCGCAACCAGCAGATCTTCCAGTCGCTGCGTACGCTCGCGACCCACGTCGCCGAGCACCGCAGCGCCACCTGATCCATGTCCCGATGGCGACTCGTCCTCCTGCTGCTGGTAGGGGTCACGTATGCCGGCCTCTCCCACTGGATGACGCTGTTCCACGCCACCGAGCCCTGGGCTGTGGTGGTGTTGCTCGGCCCGTTGTGGATCGCGGCCATGGGCTGCGCCGCCAGCTGGTTCGGCCGCTGGGGCCTGGCCATTGCGGCGGCGCTGGGCATCGGCGGCTTCGCGCTCGTCTTCCTCGGTGAGGCGGGCGACACGAACCGCCTGTACGTGCTGCAGCACATCGGCATCAACGGTGCCTTGTGCGGCTGGTTCGGCTCGACGCTGCGTGGCAAGGGCCTGCCGCTGATCACCCAGTTCGCGCAGCGCGTGCACCCGCTGAAGGGGCACATGCTGTCGTACACGACGCACCTGACGCAGGTGTGGACGGTGTATTTCGCCGTGGTGGTCGTCTCGTCGATCGTGGTCTACCTGACGATGCCGTTCTCGGCCTGGTCGCTGCTGGCCAACGTGCTGTCGCCGCTGAGCGTGGCGCTGCTTTTCGTGGGCGAGCACCTCGTGCGCTACCGCCTGCATCCCGAATTCGAACGCACGCGCCTCGTCGATGCGGTGCGCGCGTTCTACGGCACCTCGACGGTGGACAACGGCGCTGGCGGCCAATGAAACAGGCGCAGCCCGCGTGACCCCCGACACCGCTTCTTCTTCCTTCCTGCCGCTGCTCGCGGACCGCAACCCCGATGCGCCCCTGGCCTGGCGCGCCGGCCAGCCGGTCAGCACGCGGCAGTTCCTGGCCGACGTCGCGCGCCTGGCGCCCGCACTGCCTGCCGAAGGTCCTGCCGTCAATCTGTGCCTCGACCGCTACGCCTTCGCCGTGAGCCTGGGCGCCGCGCTGGTGCGCGGCCACGCCAGCCTTCTGCCGCCCGATGCGCGGCCGGACACGCTGGCGCGCCTGACCGAAACCGGCGGCGCCCACCTGTTCGCGCTGACCGACGACGACAAGCTCGACACGCCCGGCATGCGGCGCCTGCAGGTCGAGGCCGTGCCCGGCCCGGCCGGCGCTGCGCCCGTGCCCGCCATCGACGGCGGCCGGCATGCGGCCAGCCTGCTCACGTCGGGTTCCACCGGCGTGCCGCAACCCCATGCCAAGGCCTGGCGCACGCTGGTCGGCGACGTCGAAGTGGCGGTCGAGCGGCTGTGCCGCGTGCTGCAGCGGCCCACGCTCGAAGGGCTCACGCTGGTGGCGACCGTGCCGGTGCAGCACAGCTACGGCCTGGAGTCGTCGGTGCTGCTCGCGATGCTCGGTGGCGCCGCTTTTGAAACTGGGCGGCCGTTCTTTCCGGCCGACGTGGCGAAGGCGTTGGCCTCGGTGCCGCGTCCGCGCGCGCTGGTGACCACGCCGTTCCACCTGAAGACGCTGCTGCTGTCGGGCATCGAACTGCCACCGGTCGACCTGATCCTGTCGGCCACTGCGCCGCTGTCACCACAGCTGGCCGCGCAGGCCGAGCAGGCGCTGGGCGGCGTGCTGCTCGAAATCTACGGCAGCACCGAATCGGGCCAGGTGGCCACGCGCCGCACGACCGAGAGCGAAATCTGGGAAACCTTCGGCGAGATCCGCGTGCATGCGCAGCCGGGGGAGGGTGACGGCCCCGAGCGCTTCATCTTCAGCGGCGACTTCATTCCCGAGCCGACGCCGATGGCCGACGTGCTCGAGCTGCTCGATGCACGGCGCTTTCGCCTGTTCGGCCGCGCCAACGATCTGATCCACGTCGCCGGCCGGCGCAGTTCGCTCGCGCACCTGAACTACCACCTGAACAGCATCGCGGGTGTCGAAGACGGCGCCTTCTGGCTGCCCGACGAGGTGGCCGACGGCGTGGTGCGGCCGGTGGCCTTCGTGGTCGCGCCCACGCTGTCGGCGGCGGACATCATTGCTGCACTGCGGCAGCGGCTGGAGCCGGTTTTCGTGCCGCGCCGCGTGGTGCAGGTCAAGGCCTTCCCGCGCGAAGGCACGGGCAAGCTCACGGTGCGGGCGCTGCGCGAATTTGCGCTGGCCCAGCTGGCCGACGACCAGACGCCGGTGCAGATGGCGCACACGGTGCCGGTCGACCACCCGGCCTTTGCCGGCCATTTCCCCGGCCAGCCGCTGGTGCCCGGCGCGTTGCTGCTGGCGGAGGTCATGGAGGTCGTGCGACGCGTGCCGGCGCTGTCGGCACGGCTCGGCCCGAGCCCGACGCTCGCGGCCGCCAAGTTCCTGGCGCCCGTGCGGCCTGGCAGCACGCTGTCCATCGAGCTGCATCCCGAGGCCGGAACCGGCCGCGGCGTGCGTTTCGACGTGCGCTGTGACGGCGTGGCGGCTGTCACCGGCCGCTGGACGGCTGTGCCAGAGTCGGCGGGATGAAGCACACCGACGCCGAAACGCGCGCCGTGGACGAAGCGGCGCGGCAGACAGCCCGCCCGGCGGCCCAGCAGGGCGACTGGGCGCGCGCGCCCGAGCGCAGCAACATGCTGGCGCTGCGCTTCATCTGCCTGATGGCGCTGGTGTGCGGGCGGCACGTCACGCGGCTGCTGCTGCCGCCGATCAGCCTGTACTTCCTGCTGTTCGCGCCGGCGCCGCGCCGCTACATCAAGCGCTACCTGTTCCGGGCCATCGGCCCGCGCGCGGGCTGGGTCGACGGCTACCGCCTGCTGCACGCGTTTTCCTCCACCGTGCTCGACCGCGTGTACTTCCTGCGCGGACGCATGGACCTGTTCAAGCTGAAGATCGAAGGCAACGCCCCGATCGAGGCCGAGGCGGCCGAAGGGCGGGGCGCTTTCCTGCTCGGCGCCCACATCGGCAGCTTCGAGGTGCTCGGCGCCTGCAAGCAGCAAAAGCACCAGAACCGCATGCGGCTGGCGATGCTGATGTACCCGGACAACGCGCAGCGCATCACCGCCATCCTGAACGCCATCGCGCTGCCCGAGATGCGGCCCCATGTGATTGCGCTCGGCCGGCCGCATTCGATGCTCGCGCTGCGCGACTGGCTCGACGGCGGCGGCCTCGGCGGCATGCTGGCCGACCGCACGCTGCCGGGCAGCGAGGAGCAGCCGGCGAACCAGCGCGGCAACAACATTGTGCTGCCTTTCCTGGGCCAGCCGGCCGTCTTCAACGACGGCCCGTTCCGGCTGGCGGCGCTGTTGCGCCGCAAGGTGTTCTTCATGGCCGGCATGTACGGCGGCGGTGCCCGCTACGATGTCCGGTTCGACCCGCTGGCCGACTTCGGCACGCCGTTCGTCGACGCCGCGGAGCGTGAACGCCGCATCCGAAGCGCGGTCGAAGCCTATGTGGCCCGCCTGGAGGCGCTGTGCCGCGCCTACCCGTACAACTGGTTCAACTTTCATGATTTCTGGCTCGAAGATGCGGCTTGATCGGCTTTGCAGGGTGGTGGTGCTGGCGGTGGCTTTCTGTGCCGCGCCGGCCTGGGCGGCATTCGACCTGCCCGAACTGATGGGCCTGCTGGCCCGGCAGAAGAGCGGCGAGGCGCGCTTCACCGAGCAGCGCTTCGTGCACGGCCTCGAAGGCCCGCTCGACGCGAGCGGCACGCTGAGCTTCGAGGCGCCCGACAAGCTGGTGCGCCGCACGCTGTCGCCGCGCATCGAGACCATGTCCGTCGACGGCAACACGCTGACCCTGTCGCGCGGCAACCGCAACCGCACGCTGGCGCTGGACAGCATGCCCGAGCTGCTAGGCCTGGTCGAAGCCATGCGCGGCACGCTGAGCGGCGACGGCGCCACCCTGCAGCGCTACTTCAAGAGCACCGTGACCGGCGCCGCCGGAAAGTGGACGCTCGACCTCACGCCCAACGACAGCCGGCTGGCCGCGCAGGTGCGCAGCATGCGCATCACCGGCCGCAACAGTGAAGTGCTGGGGCTGGAGATGGAGTTCGTGGGCGGTGACCGCTCGGTCATGCACATCTCGCCCAACGCGCCGCCGTCGGCGCTGCCGGCCGGCGCCCCCGGGCGCGCGACACCGTGAGCCTGGCGCAGGCGGGCGGCCCGCCGGGGTGGTCGCGCCGCATCGTCGTTCTGCTGGCGTGGCTCTTGGTCGTGGCCCTCGGCGCGGTCGTCATCGCGCGCACCCAGATCGGCGCCGACCTGTCGGCCTTTCTTCCCAAGAGCCCGGACCTGCGCCAGCGCGTGCTCATCGAGCAGCTGCAAAGCGGCGTGGCCTCGCGCACGCTGATGCTGGGCTTCGAGGGTGGCAGCGTCGAACAGCGTGCTGAGGTCTCGCGCGCCGTCGGCAAGGCGATGCGCGAGAGCCAGCTCTTCGACCTGGTGCAGAACGGCGACGTGAGCGACTGGAGCGAGGCCGGCACCTGGGTGTTCCAGCACCGCTACCAGCTCTCGTCCGGCGTGATGCCGGGGCAGTTCACCGCCGAAGGGCTGCGCGAGGCCATCGTCGACACGCTGTCGATGCTCGGCACGCCGGCCGGCAACGCGATCAAGCCGTTGCTCGACAGCGATCCGACGGGCGAGACCCAACGCATCGCGATGGAGCTGGTGCCGGCCAGCGCACCGCGCAGCGAGGCCGGCGTCTGGATGTCGCGCGAGGCGCCGCGTGCGCTCATGATCGCCACCACGCGCGCGGCCGGCGGCGACCTCGACGCGCAGGCCGTCGCCATCGCCCGCGTGCAGGCTGCCTACGAATCCGCCGCGCGTGGCATGGGCGAGGCCGCGCCGAAGCTGCTGTTGAGCGGGCCGCCCGTGTTCTCGGTGATGAGCCGCGAAAAGATCAAGACCGAAGCCATCCACCTTGCGGTGGTGGGCGGCATCGTGATGAGCGTGCTGCTGCTGCTGGCCTTCGCCTCGCCGCGCGCGCTGGTCATCGCCTTCCTGCCGGTGGCCACGGGCGTGGTGGTGGGCACCGCGTCGGTCAGCCTGGTGTTCGGCTCGGTGCACGGGCTCACGCTGGGGTTCGGCAGCACGCTGATTGGCGAGACGGTCGACTACGCCATCTACTACCTGATCCAGGCACGCGGCGCGGCCGTGGCCGGCACCGGCTGGCAGCGCTGGCGCGAGGTGCATTGGCCCACGGTGCGGCTGGGCCTGCTGACCTCCGTGTGCGGCTTTGCGGCGCTGGTGTTCTCGGGCTTTCCGGGGCTGGCGCAGCTGGGCGTGTTCTCGATCGCCGGGCTGGTGTCGGCCGCGCTCGCCACGCGCTACGTGCTGCCCGTGCTGGCACCCGATGGCGCGACCGGTATGGGCATGCGCCGGCACATGGCGCGCCTGGCCGGCCTGCTGGTGCGCGGCCTGCCGCGCCTGCGCTGGCCGCTGGCGGCGCTCGGCGTGGCGGCGCTCGCGCTGGTGCTGTGGCAAGGTGGCCATCTGTGGCGCGCCGATCTGAGCGCGATGAGCCCCGTTCCGCGCTCGGCCCAGCAGCTCGACGAGATGCTGCGCAAGGACATCGGCGCCAGCGACGGCGGCGTGCTCGTGGTGGCCTTCGGCGACGACGAACAGGCCGCACTGCGCCACACCGAGGCCGCGGCCGCGCGTCTCGATGCGCTGGTCGACAAGGGCGAGCTCAGCGGCTACGAAGCCGTGACCCGCGTGCTGCCCAGCGTGGCCGCGCAAACGGCGCGCCAGGCCAGCCTGCCCGACGCCGACACGCTGCGTGCCAACCTGGCCGAGGCGACCAAGGGCCTGCCGCTGCCGGCATCGCGCCTCGGCCCCTTCGTGGCCGATGTGGAGGCCGCGCGCAAGCAGGCGCCCGTGCAGCGCGCCGACCTCATGGGCGGGCCGCTGGGCTCCGTAGTCAACACGCTGATGTACGAGCGACCGGGCGGTGGCTGGTCCACGCTGGTCGTGCTGCATCCCGGCCCGGGCTTCGAACAGGGGCGCCTCGAGGAGGCGCTGGCCGGGCTGCCCGAGGTGCAGGTGGTGGACGTCGGGCGCGAACTCGGCGGCCTCTACCAGCGCTACCTGCACGAGGCCTTCGTGCAAGTGCTGCTGGGTGCGCTGGCGGTGGTGGTGCTGCTGGGCGTGTACCTGCGCTCGTGGCGCCGTCTGCTGGCCGTGTGCCAGCCGCTGCTGTTCGCGGTGGTGCTCACGCTGGGCGGCATGGCGCTGGCACAGGCGGCACTCGGCATCCTGCACCTCGTGGGGCTGCTGCTGATCGTCGCCGTGGGATCGAACTACGCGCTCTTCTTCGACCAGCTGCGCACGACCGGGCGCGCCGACGAAGACACGCTGGCCTCGCTGATGCTGGCCAACCTCACGACGGTGGTGTCGTTCGGACTGATCGCGATCTCGGACATTCCGGCGCTGTCGTCCATCGGCCGCGTGGTCGCGCCGGGCGCCTT
This sequence comes from Variovorax sp. GW460-12-1-14-LB1, assembly GCF_059423605.1. Taxonomy (NCBI): domain Bacteria; kingdom Pseudomonadati; phylum Pseudomonadota; class Betaproteobacteria; order Burkholderiales; family Comamonadaceae; genus Variovorax; species Variovorax sp. GW460-12-1-14-LB1. The sequence goes on along the minus strand of NZ_JBWKYF010000002.1, from coordinate 168,436 downwards.
GCTGGCGCTGCTGCTGTCGGCCGCGTTCGCGCGCAACATGGCGCCCGGGAAGGGCCCGAGCCCGCAGCGACCGCGCTGATGGGAAAATCCGGACCCACCATGTCGTCGCCTTCCGCCCCTTCCACCCGTTCTGCCGCCTCCGAATCCTGGCCCTGGCCGCCGGCCATGCGCGCCAGTGCGGCCGTGCATGTGGCCGCATTGGGCGCGGGCGTGCTGGTGCCGAGCGCCTGGCCCTGGGCGCTCGGCGCGGTGGTGCTGAACCATGCGCTGATCACCGGTGCGGGGCTCACGCCACGCAGCAACCTGCTCGGCCCGAACGTCACGCGCCTGCCCGAGGCCGCCGGCGCGCGTCGCGAGGTGGCGATCACCATCGACGACGGGCCCGAGCCCGAGGTCACGCCCCGCGTGCTCGACCTGCTGGACGCCCACGGCCAGCGCGCGACCTTCTTCTGCATCGCCGAGCGCGTGCTGGCGCATCCCGCACTGGCGCGCGAGATCGTCGCGCGCGGCCACAGCATCCAGAACCACACGGCGCGGCATCGCCACAACTTCTCCTTCCTTGGCCCGCGTGGCTTCGCGGCGGAGATCACGCGCGCGCAGGACATCCTGACCGACGTGATCGGCCAGCGCCCGACCTGTTTCCGCGCGCCCGCCGGCCTGCGCAACCCTTTCCTCGAACCCGTGCTGCACCGCCTCGGCCTCTCGCTCGTGAGCTGGACGCGACGCGGTTTCGACACCCGCGAAGGCGACGCCGCCAAGGTGATGGCGCGCCTCGCCCGCCACTTGCAGGCGCGCGACATCCTGCTGCTGCACGACGGCAATGCCGCGCGCACCGCGGCGGGGCAACCCGTCTTGCTGGAAGTCCTGCCCTTGTTGCTCCAACGCCTGCGCACCGATGGATTGCGCGCCGTGACCCTGCCTGAAGGATTGAAGACCGCATGAGCGCCGTGATGCCATCGACGATGACCACCGACCAAGCCTGGCGCGAGCTGCACGAAGCCGCGACCGTGCCCTACAAGAAGGGCGGTACCTTCGCTTGGCAGTTCGCCCGCGGCAAGCTCGGGCGCGACCCGGTGTTCCGCGGCCTGCTCGAACGAGGACTGATCGACGCGCAGCACCGGCGCGTGGTCGACATCGGCTGCGGCCAAGGCCTTTTCGTGAGCCTGCTGGCGTCGATGAGCGCGATGCAGCAACAGGGACGCTGGCCGGCCTCATGGGCCGCCACGCCCGCCGCCGCGGACTACACGGGCATCGAGCTGATGCCGAAGGACGTGGCGCGCGCCGAGGCGTCGGTCGGCCACCTGCAGCCGACGCCGCGGCTGGTGTGCGCCGACATGTGCTCGGCCGCCTTGCCCGACTGCGACCTGGTCGTGATCCTCGACGTGCTGCACTACGTGGACCTCGCCGCGCAGGAGGGCGTGCTGACGCGAGTGCGCGACGCGCTGCGCCGTGGCGGCAACCCGAAGGCACGTCTGCTGCTGCGCGTGGGCGACGCGTCGAGCACGCGCGGTTTCGCGATCAGCCAGTGGGTCGATCGCACCGTGACGCGCATCCGCGGCCACAAGGTCTCGCCGACCTGGGGCCGCCCGCTGACCGAGTGGATCGCCGTGCTGCAGCGCCTGGGTTTCCGTGTGCAGAGCATGCCGATGAGCGAAGGCACACCGTTTGCCAATGTGCTGCTGGTGGCCGACCTGGAGGCTGCCGCTTGACGGCACCGCAGACGCTCGACCGCGCGGGCATCGCCGCGCGCATTCCGCACAGCGGCAGCATGTGCCTGCTGGAACGCCTCGAAGGCTGGGACGCCGAATCGATCCACTGCAGCACCACGACGCACAGCCAGGCGGACAACCCGCTGCGCACCGAAAGCGGCCTGCTCGCGCCCAACGCCATCGAGTACGCGGCGCAGGCCATGGCGCTGCACGGCGGCCTGCTGGCCGCCGAAGGCAGCACACCGTCGGCCGGCTTCCTGGCCAGTGCACGCAACGTGAAGCTGGCGGTGGCGCGGCTGGACGACATCGCCGGAGCGTTGCAGGTGCGCGCGAAGCGCCTGTCCGGCGACGACCGACAGGTCTTGTATGAATTCACGGTGGCGGCCGACGACGGCCGCCTGCTGGCCGAGGGCCGGGCCGTGGTGGTCTTGAACACGCCGCTGGCGGACATGGGAAGCACACCGTCATGAGTTTCGAAGGAAAACGCACACTGATCACCGGCGCCAGCGGCGCGCTCGGCGCGGCCATGGCGGAGCGTTTTGCGCGCGACGGCGCCACCGTGCTGCTGCATGCCAACTCGCGGCCCGAGGCCATCGAGCAGCTGGCCGCGTCGATCACCGCTGCAGGCGGCAAGGCGGAATGCTATGTGTTCGACCTGCGCAGCGACGAGGCCTGCGCGGCCGGCTGCGCACGCATCCTCGAAGGCGGCGCGGTGCAGATCCTCGTCAACAACGCAGGCGTGCACGACGATGCTGTGCTGCCCGGCATGCGCGCGGAGCAATGGCACAAGGTGATCGACGTGTCGCTGAACGGCTTCTTCCGCGTGACCCAGCCGCTGCTGCTGCCGATGATGCGCACCCGCTGGGGGCGTGTGCTGAACATCTCGTCCGTCGCCGCCATCGCGGGGAACAAGGGGCAGGTGAACTACGCCGCGGCCAAGGGCGCGCTGAACAGCGCGACCAAGGCGCTGTCGCTCGAAGTGGCCTCGCGCGGCGTGACCGTGAACGCGATAGCGCCAGGGATCATCGCTTCGCCGATGGCCGATGCGGTGTTCGATCCCGCGCTCATCAACCAGATGGTGCCCGTGAAGCGCGCCGGAACGCCGCAGGAAGTGGCCGCGCTGGCGGCGTTCCTGGCAGGCGATGAAGCTGCGTACATCACGGGGCAGGTGATCTCGATCAACGGCGGAATGATCTGAGGCCCGGCTGCTTCGTTCTTCCTTGCGAAGGACAGTGCATCCGTTTCACCCCGAAGCCCGGCAGGCGGTGCGGTGTGGGCGGCCCCTCTGTGCCGCCGAGGAGCGCAGCGTTTCGCGGATCAGGGCTCGCAGCTGTTTGAGCCGCAGGCGAGTTCTGCGAGACCCCGCGAAACGCGAGCACCGCAGGGCAGCCCGAAGGGCCGGCACAGTGGGGCCGACCACGCCGTGCCGCCTGTCGGGCGCCCTCCGCAAAGCTCAGAGAGGCAGCGTATCAAATGCAGCGTAAGCCGTAGCCAGCCAAGACTTCACGCGCTGCCGTTCCAGCAACCCAAGCGCATGCGGCCCTTCGCGGTCGTTCACCGCCTTCCAGAAACTCGTGTTCTGCGCATCGATCTTGCGCATGCTGGCCTCATGCAAACGCGGCAATGCAATCACGCGTGCGCCGTTCGCATTGGCCTTCGACAGCGACTGCGATGCCAGCAGCATCCCGAAGTCGCTGCCGCGCCCGTAGTTCTGCACCACGATGTAGTTGGGCCGGTTGCCGAAGGTGTCGATCAGCGTGCCGAGCAGGTCGGTGGAGTCCTTGCCGTCGTCCAGCACGTGCCAGAAGTTGACCGTGACGTCGATCTCCTCGAACACATCGAACAGGTCGGATTCCTTGATCCAGCGCGACAGCGGCGCCAGCGTCTGCGCCGCGAGGTCGACGATCACGCTCTGCTTCGGGTTGGTCTCGAAGCCGTTCACCACCGTGTCCAGGCCTTCGAAGCTATCGACCACCACGGGCGAGGCAAAGCCCTCGTAGAAGCGGGTGAAGGAGCTGTGCGACCGATCGGTGTCGAAGCCGGTGAAGGGCCGGCTGCGATCGATGAAGTACTGGGCCAGCACGCGGGCCGTGACCGATTTTCCGACACCGCCTTTTTCGCCGCCGATGAAGTTGATGGAGCTCATGAGTGGTTGCTGCCTCGAATGGGTTGAGGGGTGGAGGAGGGCGGATTCATTCTAGGGGTCGCCTGTCGCACCGCTGTGGCTAGCGACCCCGCTTGCTCATGCCCTGCAGCAAGGGATGTGCCTGCAGGCGCTGCTGCAGCCGTTTCTTCCACGGAGCCGGTAGCACGGACGCGTCGATCATCGCGGGCCACTGGTCGCGTGCGAGCCGGGCCGTGTCGGCGACCACGCGTCGCATGCGCGGCTCGTGCAAGCCCGCCGAGAAACAGAATGCGCGCACGTTGGCGGGCGTGAACATCGCGGTGCGACGCGCAGCGGTGGCGCTAACCGGGGCCGGCAGCAGCGGGAGCGCGTGGCCCTCGACGCCCTGCAGCGCTGCGTAGGCCACGATGTCATAGGCCGGCGCCAACCGTGGTGCGATGCCGTCGGGGTACAGCACGCCGAAGTTCTTCAGGTGGGCATCGGGGTTGCCCAGCAGGTCGTTGACCACGAGCCGGCGCACCAGTTCGAGCACAGCGTCTTCGCCGAGAGACGGAAAGGCGCGCATAGCGAGCGCCATGTCGAGGTAGCTTCCGCTGTACTTGTGCATCGGGTCGACCGCCAGCACCTGCGCGAAGTCTTCGAAATGGATGCGGCGCGCGCCATCGCGGTCGAAGCGCGTGACGGCCAGGAACTCGGACTCGTCCGGCAGCGCATAGCTGTGCTCCGCCGCAATGGCCGACAGCGGCGCGAGTTCGGCGTGACACACCTCGACACCCGCCACCCCGGCCATCTGCAGCGAAAGCATCTCGAGTTGCGGCATGTGCGGCCGGCCGGCCACCGGCAGCTTGGCGATCACGCGCGTGCTGGCGCCGGCGCGCACGCCCCCCCCCCCCGCCACGTAGCGCCCGCCCTGGCGGCGCAGGCCGAGCTTGGGCTGCACGCCCGAGACCGAGATTCCCTGCGGCATCGGCAGCTCGACCACCGACATCTCGAGCGCGTCCTGGTCCTGCGTGATGAGCCGCTGCAGCGTGCCGCGGTCCACCGACACCGGGCGCGGGGCCACGGCGCCGGGCAGGTCGCCGCCGCAGGCCGCCAGCAATTCGAAGTGATCGTTCTCGCGGCAACCGCGCAGCTGCGCGATGTGGCTGCGCAGCACGCCTTCGGGCAGCAGGTTCTGGAAGAAGCCGGGCAACTGGCCGCCTTGGGCGTTGAACAGCGGGTTCTTCACGTCGCTCCACAGCGCGGCCTGGGCCGCCGGGTCGCTCGCGACCATCGACAACGAGAGCACGCCTGGTGGCGGGTTGGCGATCAGCTCGGGCTCCGCCACGAAACGGCACAGATCGGCGTACTGGAACAGCTTGCCGAAGCGGTGCGCGCCGAGCGAAATCTCGAGGATCTTGACGTTCATGGCGGTGAGCGGCGGCCCCGCACGTAGGGCGGCGCGGCAGGCGCTTCGGCCAGCGCCCGGCCGACACGCGTGGCGACCGGGCGGTAGCCGGGATCGACGGCCGTGCCTTCGCCAAAGCCCTTGGGCGCAAGTTGCAGCTCGAGCCCCAGTGCATCGACCAGCGCGAGCAGTGACGACAGCTGCGGGTTGCCCTTCAGGCTCAGGGCATTGCGCACCGAGCGCTCGGTGAGCCCCGAGCGCAAGGCGATCTCGGCGTTCGTGAGGCCGGTGGCCCCGCGACGCGCCGTGAGGGCGGTGATGAGTTCCTGCTTGTCCACGGAAAGATATTACCGCAAATGCCTATTTGGGAAACATATTTCCGATGCGAAGAACCTACTTGGGTATCAGCGTGAAGAGCGGCATGACCACGCCCATCACCCAGTTCTGCCCGAAATCGAGGGCCGCCCGGCGGTATTTCTCGTCGGCCTGCGCGGCCAGCAGGTCGAGCCGTGCCACCACCTTCGACAGCTCGCGGTCGGCCACGAGGTTGCGCCCGCGCTCGCTGATCTCGGTGGCCAGCAGCAGCGGCTGGCCGTCGGGGCCGGTCTTGGAAGAGATGAGCCAGAGCGAAATCTCGAAGTTGCGCGCCGTGCGGTAGCTGTTCTCGGCGTCGACCCCGTCGATCATGGTCTGGTCCCAGGTGTTGCCGTTGGCCTGCTTGAGCATCGAGGCCCACCCGACGACCAGCGCCGCCACGCGGTCGCCTTGGTAAGCCTGTGGGCCGGTTTCGAAGGCCAGGCGGATGGCGTCGATGCCGGTGGCGCCGCGCAGCTCGGGCAGCGGCGTGCCCTGCAGGACTGCGTCCCAGGTGCGCTGCGTGGCTTCTTCCATGCTGGCGGCCGACTTGCGCCATTCGCGCGGGTTGCGCCGGTACAAGGTGGTCTGCACGCGGCGCACCGATTGCAGGTTGTCGCGCAGCGACAGGTTGGCGATGCGGTTGGTGCCCGATTGCAGCCATTCCTGGTTGCCGTAGGGCTCGGCGCGCTCGGTGGAACGGAAGGAGGAACAGCCCGTCAGCGCCAGCGGCGCGAGCAGGGCGGCCGCGGTGCCCGCCAGCAGGCAGGTGCGTCGCGCCGCGAGGGGAGAAGCCAGGGAATCGCTCATGCCCTGACGTTATCATCCACGGCTGGGGCGGCGGCCCGCTTCAAGCTGCGGGCCCGTGCAATTTTCCTTACAAATCAATACCTTGGCGCTATGCCAAGGCAGGGCGACAAGTCGTGCGTCTTAACTCCATCAAGCTCTCGGGCTTCAAGTCGTTCGCCGAACCCACCAACTTCCTGCTGCCGGGCCAACTGGTCGGGGTGGTGGGGCCGAACGGCTGCGGCAAGTCGAACATCATGGATGCCGTGCGCTGGGTGCTCGGCGAGTCGCGTGCGTCGGAACTGCGCGGCGAGTCGATGCAGGACGTGATCTTCAACGGCACGACCACCCGCAAGCAGGCCAGCCGTTCGAGCGTCGAACTGGTGTTCGACAACGCCGACCACCGCGCCGGCGGCCAGTGGAACCAGTTCACCGAAATCGCCGTGCGTCGCGTGCTCACGCGCGACGGCACCAGCAGCTACTACATCAACAACCAGCCGGTGCGCCGCCGCGACGTGCAGGACGTGTTCCTGGGCACCGGCCTGGGCCCGCGCGCCTACGCCATCATCGGCCAGGGCACGATCAGCCGGATCATCGAATCCAAGCCCGAAGAGCTGCGCCTGTTCCTCGAAGAAGCCGCCGGTGTCTCCAAGTACAAGGAGCGCCGCCGCGAGACTGAGAACCGCCTAGGCGATACGCGCGAGAACCTCACGCGCGTCGAAGACATCCTGCGCGAACTCAACGCCAACCTCGAGAAGCTCGAGAAGCAGGCCGAGGTGGCGGCGCGCTACAACGCGCTGCAGGGCGACGCCACGAAGAAGCAGCACCAGCTGTGGTTCCTCAAGCGCGGCGAAAGCGATGCCGACCAGGCCAAGATCAAGGCCGATTCGGAAAAGGCCATCAACGACCTCGAATCGCGCACGGCCGACCTGCGCCGCATCGAATCCGAGCTCGAAACCGTGCGCCAGGCCCACTACGGCGCCGGCGACCTGGTGAACCAGGCGCAGGGCAAGCTGTACGAAGCCAGCGCCGAAGTCGGCCGGCTCGAAGGCGAGATCCGCTTCGTGGTCGAAGGCCGCCAGCGCGTCGAACAGCGCCTGGTGCAGTTGCGCGAACAGATGGGCCAGTGGGGCCGTCGCCGCGAAGAGGCCGAGGCCGAGATCGAGACGCTGGCCGGTGCCGGCGTCGATGCCGAAGAGCAGGCCATCCTGCTGGCCGCGCAGCTCGAAGAGCACGACGCGCGCCTGCCTGACCTCGAAGAGGCCGTGCAGCGTGCGCAGAACGAAGCCAACACCCAGCGCGCGACGGTGTCGCAGGTGCAGCAGCAGATCCAGGTGCTGGCCGCCGACCAGCGCAACATCGAAGACCAGAGCCGCCAGCTCACGCTGCGCAGCGAACGCCTGCGCGCCGATCAGAACGCACTGGCCGCGCCCGACGAAGACCGGCTGACCGAGATGCAGGAGCAGCTGGCCGCGGCGCAGGAAACCGCCAGCGAATCCGACGCCCGCCTGCAGGAACTGCAGGAGGCCGTGCCACAGCTTGACGAAGACCGCCGCGCCAAGCAGCAGGCCGTCAACACCGAGGGTGCCCGCCATGCCGAGTTCTCGGCCCGCCTCGAAGCGCTGCGCGCGCTGCAGGAGAAGGTCAAGACCGACGGCAAGCTCGCCCCCTGGCTCGCCAAGCATGGCCTGGACGGCCTGCAGGGCCTGTGGAGCCGCATCCACATCGAACAGGGTTGGGAGAACGCGCTCGAATCCGCACTGCGCGAGCGCCTCGGCGCGCTCGAAGTCAGCCGGCTCGACATGGTGCGTGCCTTCGGCAACGACGCGCCGCCCGCCAAGCTGGCCTTCTACAGCCCGCCCGCCGCCGGCGTGCCGCAGGGTGCGGGCGCGCTGCCCAAGCTGTCGAGCCTGCTGCGCCTGAACGACGCCGGCCAGCAGGCGCTGCTGAACGACTGGCTGCACGGTTGCTACACGGCCGAGACTTTCGAAGAGGCGCTGGCCCAGCGCGCCACGCTGCAGCCCGGCGAAGTGATCTACGTGCGCAGCGGCCATGCCGTGTCGTCGCACAGCGTGAACTTCTACGCGCCCGATTCCGAGCAGGCCGGCCTCCTGGCCCGCCAGCAGGAAATGGAAAACCTCGAGCGCCAGCTCAAGGCCCAGACGCTCATCAACGAAGAGGCGCGCACCGCGCTGGTCCGTGCCGAAGCGGCCTACGGCGATGCCGCACAGCGCCTCGTCACGGCCCGCCGCGAAGCCGCCGAAACGCAGTCGCGCGCCCATGAGCTGCAGGTCGAGACGCTGCGCATGACGCAGCTCGCCGAACAGACCCGCGCACGCAGCCAGCAGCTGGCCGCCGACCTCGGCGAGGTTGATGCCCAGCTCGAAGAACTGCAGGAAAAGCGCATCGCCGCCGAAGGCCGCTTCGAAGAGCTCGACATGCAGCTGGCCGACAGCCAGGAGCGCCATGCGCAGCTCGACGAGCGCGTGATCGAGGCCGGTCGCGCGCTCACGGCCAGCCGCGAGCAGCACCGCAGCCTTGAACGGCAGGCGCAGGAAGCCACGTTCTCTCAGCGCACGCTCGAAGCGCGCCGCGGCGAACTGAACCGCAGCATCGAAACCGCTTCGCAGCAGACCGTGGCGCTGACCGACGAAGACGAGCGCGCCCGCGCCGAGCTGAGCCGCCTGTCGGATGCCGCCGCGCAAGCCGGCCTGCAGGACGCGCTGTCGCTCAAGCTGGAGCGCGAGACCGCCTTGGGCGCGGCCCGCAGCCAGTACGACGACCTCACGCTCAAACTGCGCGCCAGCGACGAGCGCCGGCTGCAGCTGGAGCGCGAACTCGATCCGCTGCGCCAGCGCATCACCGAGTTCCAGCTCAAGGAGCAGGCCGCGCGCCTGGGCGTCGAGCAGTACCAGCAGCTGCTGGACGACGCCGGTGCCGACCTCGAAGCGGTCGCGCAATCGATCGAGACCGAGAAGGTGCGCCTGACCGGCCTGCAAAGCGAAATCGACCGCCTGAACCGCGAGGTTGTCGCGCTCGGCGCCGTCAACCTCGCCGCGCTCGACGAACTCGCCATTGCGAGCGAGCGCAAGGTCTTCCTCGATGCGCAATCGGCCGACCTGAACGAAGCCATCGGCACGCTCGAAGACGCCATTCGCAAGATCGACGCCGAGACGCGCGACCTGCTCGGCGGCACCTTCAAGATCGTCAACGAGCACTTCAGCCGCATGTTCCCGGAGCTGTTCGGCGGCGGCAACGCCAAGCTGATGATGACGGGCGACGAAATCCTCGATTCCGGCGTGCAGGTCATGGCCCAGCCGCCCGGCAAGAAGAACCAGACCATCCACCTGCTCTCGGGCGGCGAGAAGGCGCTCACGGCCATTGCGCTCGTGTTCGCCATCTTCCAGCTGAACCCGGCGCCTTTCTGCCTGCTGGACGAAGTGGACGCGCCGCTGGACGACGCCAACACCGAACGCTATGCCAAACTCGTCTCCGCCATGAGCCGTGAAACCCAGTTCCTTTTCATCAGCCACAACAAGATCGCCATGGAAATGGCCGAACAGCTGATCGGCGTGACCATGCAGGAGCAGGGCGTGTCGCGCATCGTTGCGGTCGACATGGAGTCGGCGGTCTCGATGGTCGAAGCGGCATAAGGCAGGCGCGCGCATGAGCAATCTCACCCTCGCCCTGGCGATCCTCGGCGGCCTCGTTCTCGCGGCCGTCGTGGCCTACAACACCCTGATGTCGCGCCGCAATGCGCCGCGCCAGCCCGATGCGGTCGATGTCGCCCTGGCCGAAGCCGAGCGCGCGTTGGCCGGCGGCAGCGACGGCGGCGTGGAGCCGATGCTCCATGCCGACCCGAGCCAGGTGGCCGGCAGCGACCGCCACGAGCCGCTGTTCGACCCCGACCTGCCCGCGCCCAGCGGCGTGCCCGTGCCCACCGGCGAGCGCCGCGGCGGGCTCGATCCGCTGATCGATGTCATCGCGCCCATTTCGCTCGAAGGCCTGGCCTCGGGCGATGCCGCGCTCGCGTCCATGCCGTCGACGCGCCGCGCCGGCAGCAAGCCGGTGGCCATCGAAGGCCTGAACGACCTCACCAGCCAATGGGAGCCGCCGGCGCCCGGACAGCGCTACCGCGCGTTCCAGGTCGGCGTGCAGCTGGCCAACCGCACCGGGGCGCTCAACGAGATCGAGTACTCCGAATTCGTGGTCAAGGCGCAGGCTTTTGCCGATGCCGTGAACGGCGCGCCCGAGTTTCCCGAGATGCTCGACGAAGTGGCGCGCGCCCGCGAGCTCGACCAGTTCGCCAGCGCGCACGACGCACAGCTGGGCTTCGTGCTGCGCGCGCTGCACGCCGCCTGGAGCCCGGGCTACGTGCAGCAGAACGCCGCGCGGCTGGGCTTCGTGGCCGGGATCATTCCGGGCCGCATGGTGCTGCCGACCAGCGAGGCCGGCCTGCCGCCGATCCTCGGGCTCTCGTTCGACACCCAGGCGGCGCTGGCCGACGATCCGGCGCAATCGGCCATCCGCGAGCTCAGCCTGAGCCTCGATGTGCCGCAGGTCGATCGCGGCGAAGAGCCGTTCCGTCGCATGCGTGAAGCTGCTGCCACGCTCGCCCGCGAGATGGACGGCGTGGTGACCGACAGCGACGGCCAGTTGCTGCGTGACGAAACCATGGACGTGATCGGCACCGACCTCGAGCAGCTGTACGACACGCTCGACGCACGCGACCTCGCCGCGGGCTCGCCGCTGGCGCGACGCCTCTTCAGCTGATCCGTCTTTTTCCCGAGGGCCCCCCCATGACAACGCGCGACGAAGCGGCACGCGAAGCCGCCGCACTGAGCGAGCAGCTGCATCGCCACGCCCATCTGTACTACGTGCTTGACGCCCCTGAGCTGCCCGACGCCGAGTACGACAAGATGTTCCAGCGCCTGCAGGTGCTGGAGACCGAGTTTCCCGAACTGCGCACGCCCGATTCGCCGACGCAGCGCGTGGGCGGCACGGTGCTCGACAGCCTGGCCAAGGTGCGCCACCGGGTGCCGATGCTGTCGATCCGCACCGAGACCGACATCACGCCGACCGGCGCCAGCGCCTTCGATGCGCGCGTGCGCCGCGAACTAGGCTTGGCCGAAGACGCGCCGCAGATCGCCTACGTCTGCGAACTCAAGTTCGACGGGCTGGCCATGAGTCTGCGCTACGAGCACGGCGTGCTGGTGCAGGCCGCCACGCGCGGCGACGGCGAGGTGGGCGAGGACGTCACGCAGAACATCCGCACGGTGCGCGAGATTCCGCTCAAGCTCAAGGGTGCGGCGCCACCCGTGGTCGAGGTGCGCGGCGAGGTCTATATGAAGCGCGCCGATTTCGATGCCCTCAACGAGCGCCAGCGCCAGAAGATCGCCGCCGGGCAGAAGAACGAGAAGGTGTTCGTCAATCCGCGCAACGCGGCGGCCGGCGCGGTGCGCCAGCACGACCCGGCGATCGCGGCAGAGCGCCCGCTGAGCTTCTTTGCCTACGGCCTGGGCGAGGTTTCGCCCGCGACCGAAGGCGGCCCCGACATCGCGACCCAGTTCGACTGGCTGCAGCAGTTCCACGCCTGGGGCTTTCCGGTGGCCACGCAAACCGCGCGGGCGACCGGTGCTATTGAACTGATAGCGTTCCACGAAACCATCGGCCGCCAGCGCGATGCGCTGCCGTACGACATCGACGGCGTGGTCTACAAGGTCGACAGCCTGGAGCTGCAGCGCCAGCTGGGCTTTGTTTCGCGCGAACCGCGCTGGGCCGTGGCCCACAAGTACCCGGCGCAGGAGCAGCTGACCGAGGTGGTCGGCATCGAGATCCAGGTGGGCCGCACCGGCAAGCTCACGCCGGTCGCCAAGCTGGCGCCGGTGTTCGTCGGCGGCGTGACCGTGACCAACGCCACGTTGCACAACGAAGACGAAGCCCGCCGCAAGGACGTGCGCGTGGGCGACACGGTGATCGTGCGGCGCGCCGGCGACGTGATTCCCGAAGTGGTGGGCGTGGCGCCCGACAGCCTGGCCAAGCCGGACGACCAGCGCGGCGCGGTCTTCACCATGCCGCACAAGTGCCCCGTGTGCGATTCCGAGGCGGTGCGGGAGGAGGGCGAGGTCGACTACCGCTGCACCGGCGGCCTGTTCTGCGCGGCGCAGCGCAAGGAGGCCATCCTGCATTTCGCTGCGCGGCGCGCGGTCGACGTCGACGGGCTGGGCGACAAGCTGGTCGAACAGCTGGTCGATGCCAACCTGATCCGCACCTTGCCCGATCTGTACAAGCTCGGCTTCGTCACGCTGGCAGGCCTGGACCGCATGGCCGAGAAGTCGGCCCAGAACCTCGTCGATGCGCTCGAAGCCTCGAAGAAGACCACGCTGCCGCGCTTTTTGTTCGGCCTGGGCATCCGCCACGTCGGCGAGAGCACGGCGAAAGACCTCGCCAAGCATTTCGGCAAGCTCGACGCCATCATGGATGCGACCGAGGAGCAGCTGCTCGAGGTCAACGACGTCGGCCCGGTGGTGGCCCAGAGCCTGCGCACCTTCTTCGACCAGCCGCACAACCGCGAGGTGGTCGAGCAGCTGCGCGCCTGCGGCCTGACGTGGGAAGAGTTCGAGCCCGAAGCCCGCGCGCCCAAGCCTTTGGCGGGACTGACCTTCGTGATCACCGGCACCCTTCCTACGCTGGGCCGCGACGAAGCGAAGGATAAATTGGAGGCAGCCGGCGCCAAGGTGGCCGGCTCCGTCAGCAAGAAGACCCACTACCTCGTGGCCGGGGAAGAGGCTGGCAGCAAGCTGGACAAGGCGCGCGACCTCGGCGTCACGGTGATCGACGAGGCGCGTATGCTGGAGATCCTCGCCAGCGGTGTTCCGCCGGCGCCCGACGCCTGAGTCGCCCGGCGCCCGGGATCCAGGCCTTTACCGGCCGTTACGCGACTTCACACCAGCGCAGTCAACAGGGTCTACAAGCGGGCGTTGAACGATCACAGAAGGCCGACAAGGAGTCCCTCATGCAAAAAATTCGTGTTCTCGCTACCAGCCTCGCAATCGGCGGCATCGCGCTGCTGAGCGGCTGCGTGGCCGTTCCTGGCGATCCGTACTACTCCGGCGGCTATTCCGAACCGTACTACTCCGACCCGGGTCCCGTGGTGGTGCCGGCGCCGGTGTACATCCAGGGTGGCGGTTACTACGACAACCGTCGCCCGTACTACGACCGCCGTCCTTACTATGGCCGTCCCGGTTATCCCGCGGTGCGTCCCAGCTACCCAGCCGTGCGGCCGACCTATCCGGCCGGGCGTCCGCCGGGTTGGCAGCGTCCACCGGCTGTCTCGCCTGCGCATCCGGGTGTGTCGCCCAACTACCCGAGCAATGCGATGCGCCCACCGCCGGGCGTGCCGTGGCGTGACGCGCCGGCGTTGGCCGACAAGCCTTGAGCAAGCGCTCCAGCGAGGGCGCTGCGCGCTGGCCATAATCCCTCCATGGCCTTCCGCGAAATCCTGAAAATGGGCGACCCCCGGCTGCTGCGCACCGCGCAGCCGGTCGCCGCTTTCGACACCGACGAACTGCACCTGCTGGTGCGCGACATGTTCGAGACCATGCAGGCGGTCAATGGCGCCGGCCTTGCGGCGCCGCAGATCGGCGTCGACCTGCAACTGGTGATCTTCGGCACCGACACCGTCAATCCACGCTACCCCGACGCGCCGCCGGTGCCGCGCACCGTGCTGCTCAACCCCGTCATCACGCCGCTGGGCGATGAAGAGGAAGAGGGCTGGGAAGGCTGCCTGTCGGTGCCCGGCCTGCGCGGCGTGGTGCCGCGCTTCGCCCACATCCGCTACACGGGCTTCGACCTGTACGGCGACCCGATCGACCGCACCGCCGACGGCTTCCATGCGCGCGTGGTGCAGCACGAGGTCGATCACCTGTTCGGCAAGCTGTACCCGATGCGGGTGCGCGATTTCTCGCGCTTCGGCTACACCGAGGTCCTGTTCCCGGGCCTCGATGCGGCGGACGACGACTGATTCTCCAGTCGCCTCTTCGCTTACTTGTTGTTGAGCCCGAAGCGCCCGCCACCCGTGAGCGCGAGCGAGATCGCCGCGAACAGGAACATGCCCTGCAGTTCCAGCGCCCAGCCGCCTTGCCCGTTCAGCGCGCCGAGGTCCTTGCGGTGGGCCAGCCAGATCGCCACCACCATGTTGATGGCCACGACCAGCGCGGCGGGCCGCGTGAACAGGCCGACGATCAGCAGCACCGGCGCCAGGATCTCGCCCACGTAGACCAGGTAGGCCAGCACCGCGGGCACGCCGTGCGACGCGAGCATGCCGCCGATGCCGTCGACGCCCTTGCCGACTTTGGCAATGCCATGCAGCAGGATGAGGATGCCCAGCGCAACGCGCAGGATGAGCTTGCCGGTGTCGTCGGACTTGACCATGGTGTGATTCCTGTTCGGGAGTGATGAAAGGGCCGTATGGTAGTGAAACTGGCCGCGCCGCCAACCGATCGCCCGCGAGCGGATCGACATATGTATCCAACGCAGGGTTCTTTGTCGTCGGCCTGCATCGCCCCGTACACTGCCTTTTGCCTACTGTTGAGGAGCACACACCAATGATGATGAAGAAGACAAGCACCCGATTCCGCCCGGCACTGCTCGCCACCGCTTGCGTTCTCGCGCTGGCCGCCGCGGCCCCGGCCTTTGCCGGCAAGACGCTCGACGCGGTCAAGCAGCGCGGCAGCGTCAAGTGCGGCGTGACCAACGGCGTGGCCGGTTTCTCGGCCCCCGACACGCAGGGCAACTGGTCGGGCCTGGACGTCGACACCTGCCGCGCCATCGCCGCGGCCGTGCTGGGCGATCCCAAGAAGGTCGACTTCGTGCCGCTGAACTCGCAGCAGCGCTTCTCGGCCCTGCAGGCCGGCGAGATCGACATCCTCGCGCGCAACACCACCTGGACGCTCACGCGCGACGCCTCGCTGGGCTTCAACTTCACCACCATCACCTACTACGACGGCCAGGGCTTCCTGGTGCCCAAGAAGCTCAAGGTGACGAGCGCCAAGCAGCTGAAGAACGCCACCATCTGCACGCAGTCGGGCACCACCAACGAGAAGAACGTGTCGGACTACTTCCGCGCGCAGAACATCCCGGTGAAGACTGTTGTGTTCGAGAGCTTCGAAGCTTCGTTCAAGGCCTTCTTCTCGGGCCGCTGCCAAGCCTTCACCACCGACGCCTCGGCGCTGGCCGGCCTGCGCAACAAGGAAGCGCCGAACCCCGACGACTACCTGATCCTGCCCGAGCTGATCTCCAAGGAGCCTCTGGCGCCGCTGGTGCGCCGCGGCGACGACGAGTGGTTCGCCATCGCCAAGTGGGTGCCCAACGCGCTCATCGAGGCGGAGGAGTTCGGCGTCACGCAGGCCAATGCCGACCAACTCAAGGCCGGCAGCAAGGACCCGGCCCAGCAGCGCCTGCTCGGCGCCGGTGAAGACCTCGGCAAGCTGCTGGGCCTCGACAAGGACTGGTCGTACCGCGCCATCAAGGCGGTGGGCAACTACGGCGAGATGTTCGAGCGCAACGTCGGACCGAAGTCGGTGCTCAAGCTGCCGCGCGGCTCCAACAACCTCTGGAGCAAAGGCGGCCTGATCTACGCACCTCCTGTTCGATGAGTCGGCAGGCCTCGCGCCGCGGCGCCTGGCTGGCCTGGCTCGTGCAGGCCCTCCTGGTGCTGGCCGTCGTGGCCGGTGCCGTCTGGGTGGTGAACCATGCGCTCGAGGTGCTGCGTGCACGCGGCGTGCGTTCGGGCTTTGACTTTCTCACCGAGCCTGCGGGTTTTTCGATCAGCGAAGGCTGGCTCGACTTCGACGCCAGCCAGCCGTCATGGCGCGCCTTCCTCGCGGGCCTGATCAACACCGTGCGCGCGGCCGTGCCGGCCGCCATCTTCGCGGTGGTGCTGGGCACGCTGATCGGCATCGGCCGGCTCGCGCCGCACGTGCTGCTGCGCGGGATCTGCACCGCCTACGTGGAGCTGCTGCGCAACGTGCCGCTGCTGGTGCAGTTGCTGATGCTGGCGTTCGCGATGGCCAACCTGCTGCCCGACCCGACCGAGCCTGTGCACCTGTTGCCGGGCGTGTGGCTCAGCAAGGGCGGGCTCAGCGTGCCCTGGCCCGTGACAGGTGAGGGCGGCGGGTGGCCCACGCATTTCGAATGGCCCGAGCGCGGTGACTTCGGCGTGAGCGGTGGCGCCGCGCTGAGCCCGGAGTACGTGACCATCGTCGCCGGGCTGTCGCTGTACTCGGCGGCCTTCGTCGCCGAGATCGTGCGCGCGGGCATCCTCTCGGTGTCGCAGGGGCAGGTGCTGGCGGGGCAGGCGCTGGGCCTGTCGTCGGTGCAGCAGCTGCGCATCGTGATCCTGCCGCAGGCGCTGCGCGTGATCGTGCCCTCGCTCACCAACCAGCTGCTGAGCCTCACCAAGAACTCGTCGCTCGCCGTGGCCGTGGGCTATCCGGAGCTGGTGTCGGTGGCCAACACCACCATCGGCTCGAACGGGCGCGCCTTCGAGTGCATCGCGATCATCATGGTGGTGTACCTGCTGCTGTCGCTCGTGATCTCCTTCGGGATGAACCGCTACAACGCGCGCGTCGCGCTGCGAGGCTGGCGATGAGAAACGTCGCGCAAGGCCCCATCGCGTGGCGCAGCGAGCTGTGGGGTTCGCCGCTGCGCGCACTGGCCACGGTGCTGCTGCTGGGCCTGCTGGCCTGGGCCGGCTTCCACGCGTTCGAATGGGGCGTGGTGCATGCCGTGTTCCGCCCCGACGCCGACGCCTGCCGTGCGGTGCAGCACGGCGCCTGCTGGGGCGTGGTGGCCGAGAAGTGGCGGCCGATGCTGTTCGGTCGCTTTCCGTACGAAGAGCAATGGCGCCCGGCGGTCGCCGTCGTCGTGCTGTCCGCGGTGACGGTGCTCAGCGCCTGGCCGCGCAGCTGGCGCTGGTGGCTGGCGCCGTTGTGGGGCGTGGCGCTGCTGCTGTTCGTCGGGTTGATGCATGGCGGCGTGGCCGGGCTGAGCGTGGTGCCGACCAGCCGCTGGGGCGGCCTGCCGCTCACCATCGGGCTCGCGGTGGTCGGGCTGGCGCTGGCCTTTCCGCTGGCGCTGCTGCTCGCGATGGGGCGGCGCTCCGAATGGCCCGTGGTGCGTACGCTGAGCGCGAGCTACATCGAGCTGGTGCGCGGCGTGCCGCTGATCTCGGTGCTGTTCATGGCCTCGTTCCTGCTGCCGCTGCTGTGGCCAGCGGGCTGGCAGCCCGACGTGCTGGTGCGCGTGCTCATGGGCCTCACGCTGTTCGTCGCGGCCTACTTGGCGGAGATCATCCGCGGCGGCCTGCAGGCCGTGCCGCGCGGGCAGACCGAAGTGGCGATGGCGCTGGGCTTTGGCCGCTGGCCGGTGCAGCGCGACATCGTGTTGCCGCAGGCGCTGCGCCTCGTCGTGCCCGCGCTGACCAACAGCGTGGTCGGCACGCTGAAGGACACCTCGCTGGTCACCGTGGTCGGCCTGTTCGAGCTGACCGGCGCACTCGGGCTGGCGCTGGGTGGCGATCCGGTCTGGCGACCGTTCTACCTCGAGGGCTACCTGTTCGTGGCCGCCGTCTACTGGCTGCTGTGCTTCGGGCTGTCGCGCTACAGCGTCTGGCTCGAGCGGCGCCTGGGCGCCAGCTCGGCGTAGCCGGTCTGCGCATCGGGCTCGCGCGAGAAGCGCCACTCGGGCAGCACCGCGACGAGGATCTCGGCCGTGGTGCGCACCACGCAGCCCGGCGCGGCATGGCCGCCCGACACCCGGCCGTCGCCGTCCGACACGCTGAGATGCAGGTGCGAGCCGTCGGGCGACAGCGTGCCGGCGAGCGTGAGGATTTCAAGGTCGCCTTCGATCCGCGTCGCCGACTCGGCACCCGCGAAACGGATGCTCGCGCCGCACAGGCTGCCGATGCCCGAGACCACGAACGCCGCGTCGCCGATGCCGGCTTGCTTCAGCACGGCGTCGAGCGCCGCGCGCAGGTCGTCACCCGGTTGCAGCCGCAGCACGAGCGTGTCCATGCGCGTGCGCCTCGCGTCAGTTCGCCGACAGCGCCTTGTCGACCACCTGCTGCGCCTCGCCGAGGATGCGTGCAAGGTGCTCGTCGCCGAGGAAGCTCTCACCGTAGATCTTGTAGATGTTCTCCGTGCCCGACGGCCGTGCGGCGAACCAGCCGTTCTCGGTGACGACCTTCACGCCGCCGATGGCCGCGCCGTTGCCCGGGGCGTGGCTCAGCACGTTCTCGATCTTCTCGCCGGCCAGTGTGGTCGAGGTGATCTGCTGCGGCGACAGCGCGGACAGGCGCTTCTTCTGCTCGGGCGTGGCGGGCGCGTCCACGCGGTCGGACACCGGGTGCCCCAGCGCCTGCGTCAGCTCGGTGAAGCGCTCGCCGGGGTCGCGACCCGTGCGTGCGGCGATTTCGGCCGAGAGCAGGGCGGGCACGATGCCGTCCTTGTCGGTGGTCCAGGCGCTGCCGTCGTGGCGCAGGAAGGTGGCGCCCGCGCTTTCCTCGCCGCCGAAGCCCAGCGAGCCGTCGACCAGCCCGTCGACGAACCACTTGAAGCCCACCGGCACTTCGTACAGCGGGCGGCCCAGCCGCGTCGCCACGCGGTCGATCATGCGGCTGCTGACCACGGTCTTGCCGACGGCCGCCTGCGCTGGCCAGTGCGGGCGGTGCGTGAAGAGGTAGTCGACCATCACCGCGAGGTAGTTGTTCGGCTGCATCAGGCCCGCGCTGCGCGTGACCACGCCGTGGCGGTCGTGGTCGGTGTCACAGGCGAAGGCGATGCCGAAGCGGTCTTTCAGCGCGACCAACCCGTGCATCGCGTCGGGCGACGACGGGTCCATGCGGATGCGGCCGTCCCAGTCGAGCGACATGAAGCGGAAGGTCGGGTCGACCGCCTGGCTCAGCACGTTCAGGCGCTGGAGTTTGTAGCGCGCAGCAATGGCGGGCCAGTAGTGCACGCCGGCACCGCCCAGCGGGTCGACGCCCAGGTCGATGGTGCCGCCGCGGATCGCGTCCATGTCGAGCACCTGGGCCAGGTCTTCGACATAGGTGTTCAGGTAGTCGTGGCGGTGCGTGGTGGACGCCTTCAGCGCCTGCGCGAGCGGCATGCGTTTCACGCCGTCGAGCTTGTTCGCCAGCATCTTGTTGGCGGCGGCTTCGACAGCGGAGGTGATGTCGGTGCCCGCGGGGCCGCCGTTGGGCGGGTTGTACTTGAAGCCGCCGCTTTCGGGCGGGTTGTGCGAGGGCGTGATGACGATGCCGTCGGCCAGGCCGCTGGTGCGTCCGCGGTTGTAGACCAGGATGGCGTGCGACACGGCCGGCGTGGGCGTGTACTCGTCGTCCTTGGACAGCATCAGTTCGACGCCGTTGGCCGCCAGCACCTCGACCGCGCTGGCGAAGGCGGGCGTGGACAGCGCGTGCGTGTCGATGCCCAGGAACAGCGGGCCGTCGATGCCTTGCTGCTTGCGGTAGTCGCAGATGGCCTGGCTGATGGCCAGCACATGCCATTCGTTGAAGGCGTCGTCGAACGAGGAGCCGCGATGCCCCGAGGTGCCGAAGGCCACGCGCTGGCTGGGCACGGCCGGGTCGGGGCGACCGGTGTAGTAGGCCGAGACGAGGCGCGGCACGTCCACCAGCAGATCAGACGGGGCCGGCTGGCCCGCGAGGGGATGGGAAGAGGTGCTCATGTCGAAAGCGGGTGATGAAAGGGAGCGCGCCAGCGGTGCCGTGCGCGGCCTTTCAGCATACGCCATGGGCGGGACCGGCTTGCCGCCTGCGCGCCCGTTCACAGAGGTCCGCTTACAACCCTTTCAATGTGAGCGCCGCGTGCGGACCCGCTCCGGGCCGTCGCCCGTGGCCAGCCACCGGGCTGGCACCTCGAAGTACGCGGCGATCGCATGCAGGTGCAGGGTGCCTGCGCAGCTGTGGCGGTCGGTGAGCCAGCGGATCACGGTGGGGGCGCTGACGCCGCACTGTCGGGCGAGCTCGGATTTCCATTGAGGCTGCGATCCGGCGACGAGCGAGATCAGGCGGTCTTGAAAGCTGGCGTTCATGGTCGGCCCTCTTTGGCGACAACAGCGGTCGGCTCTGAATTTCCTCGAAACGCGCCAGGCACCCAACCCCTCCTTCGCAGGGGCTGGTAGTTTTTTGCGTGGAGGGTGATCTAGTTCCGACGCACGGCGGCTGCACCCGTGTGCGCCAGCGTCAGAATGAGGGTGCATATCGGCCAGAAAGGCCGAAGGGGGTGTGCCATGAAAGTGATGACGCTGGACGACCACGCGTTGTTTCGCGCGGGCCTGCGCATGCTGCTGGAGAGCATGGAACGCAGTGCCGAAATCTTCGAAGCCGCCACGGTCGACGAGGCCTGCGCCCTGGCGCTGCGCCATCCCGACCTGGCGATCTGCCTGCTCGATCTCGAACTGCGCGGCGAGTACGGCCTGGATGCGCTGGTGCGCCTGAAGGCGGCCGCGCCCGACATCGCGGCCGTGGTGGTGTCGGCCTCGACCGATGTCGACATCATCCGCGGTTGCCTGGAGGCGGGCGCCATGAGCTTCGTGCCCAAGAGCATGCCGGCCGACTTCCTGAAACGGGCCTTCGAGACCGTGCTGGCGGGGGAGGTCTACCTGCCGCAGGAAATCCTGCACCTGGGGTCGAAGAGCACCGCCAGGCCGACGCTCAGCCCGCGCCAGGCAGATACCTTGCACGGCCTGGCGCGCGGGCTGCCGACCAAGTCGATCGCGCGCGAGCTCGGCCTGTCCGAGCACACGGTGAAGGAGTACATCGGCACCTTGTTCCAGGCACTGGGTGTGCACAATCGCACCGAGGCCGTGATCACGGGCATCCGCCTGGGGCTGTTGTCGCCGCTGCAGCGCAAGGGGTCATGAGCGGGCCACCGCGGGCGGCTAAGCTTCAGGCTGGTTTCAAGGAGCAAGACAAGATGCGCATGACGTTTGGCCGGCACGGGTTTCTTCTGACGGCTGCGGCCCTGGCTGCGGTGCTCGCGGGCTGCGAGGCCCCGCCCAAGGACCGGCCGCTCACCTCCGAAGTGCCGGCGCCGCCGAGCTTCGCGCCCCCGCCCGAAAGCTGCCAGGCCCCGGAAGTGCGCTTTGCTTTGGGCATGCAGGCGACCCGTCCGTTGCTGGAAGAAATGCGCCAGCGCGCCGGCGCGAAAACCGCCCGCACCGTGCCGGCCACGGCACCGGCCGACCCGGCACAGGACGCGACGCGCCTGAATGCGCAGGTCGATCCCACGGGTCGCATCCTCGGCGCGTACTGCGGCTGAGCTGCACACGCCAAGTCCGCGGCCTCACTGGGAGGCCAGCGCCTCCATCAGGTCGGTCTCGATGGCCAGCTGCGTCTTCTGGCCCTGCAGTTCCGGCCCGCTGATCAGGAAGGTGTCTTCCACGCGTTCGCCCAGGGTCGTCACCTTCGCCAGCTGCAGGTTCAGGTGATGCCGCGCGAGCACGCGCGCCACCGAATACAACAGGCCCGCACGGTCGCTGGCCGAGATGCTGAGCAGCCAGCGCTGCGCCTTGTCGTCGGGCACGAGGCTGATGCGCGGCTTGATCGGAAAGCTGCGCACCCGGCGTGACACGCGCCCCATGCTCGGTGCAGGCAGGGCGCCGGCTTCGGTGAGCGTTTGCGCCAGGCCCGTTTCGACCATGCTGATCAGGTCGCGGTAGTGGTCGGGTTGGAAGGTCGTCACCACCTGGAAAGTGTCGAGCGCGTAGCCGTTGCTCGTGGTGTGGACCTTGGCGTCCAGGATGCTGAACGACGCCTGGTCGAAGTAGCCGCAGATGCGCGCGAAGAGGTCGGACTGGTCAGGCGTGTAGACCACCACCTGCAGGCCTTCGCCCACCGGCGACAGGTGCGCGCGCACGATGGGCAGCGCTTTCGGGTCGATGGGCACGTTCTTCGGCGGCACGAAGCGCGACAGCTGCTTGGCGTGCCAGGCGATCTCGGTGGCGTCGTGGCGCATGAAGTAGCCGACGTCGAGCGTGTCCCACAGCGCCTTGTGCGCCTCGAAGCGCTGGGCGTGCAGGGCCAGCTGCACCAGCGCTTCGCGCTTGCGGGCCTCGACCTCGGCGTCCGGGTCAGGCATGCGACCGCCCAGGGCGCGCAGGGTGAAGCGGTACAGGTCCTCGAGCAGCTTGCCCTTCCAGGCATTCCACACGCGCGGCGAGGTGCCGCGAATGTCGGCCACCGTCAGCAGGTACAGCGCCGTGAGGTAGCGCTCGTTGCCCACGCGCTTGGCAAAAGCGCCGATGACCTCCGGGTCGCCCAGGTCCTGCTTCTGCGCGACCTGGCTCATCACCAGGTGCTCGGCCACGAGGAATTCGATGAGCTTGGCGTCTTCGCGCGCGATGCCGTGCTGCTTGCAGAAGCGCTGCACGTCGCGCGCGCCGAGCGTGGAGTGGTCGCCGCCGCGGCCCTTGGCGATGTCGTGGAAGAGGGCGGCGACGTAAAGGATCCAGGGCTTGTCCCAGCCGGCCGCGAGCTGCGAGCAGCCCGGGTACTCGTGCGCATGCTCGGCGATGAAGAAGCGGCGCACGTTGCGCAGCACCATCAGGATGTGCTGGTCGACCGTGTACACGTGGAACAGGTCGTGCTGCATCTGCCCCACGATGCTGCGGAACACGCGCAGGTAGCGCCCCAGCACCGAGGTCTGGTTCATGAGCCGGAAGGCATGCGTGATGCCGTAGGGCTGCTGCAGGATCCGCATGAAGGTCACGTGGTTGACCGGGTCGTTGCGGAACTTGCTGTCCATGACGTGGCGCGCGTTGTACAGCGCGCGCAGCGTGCGCGCCGACAGGCCCTTCACGCCGATGGTCTTCTGGTACAGCAGGAAGGTCTCGAGCACCGCGTGCGGCTCGCGCTCGTACAGGTCGTCGCTGGCGATCTCGATCAGGCCGGCGCGCTCGTAGAAGCGCTCGTTGATGGTCGTGGGCTGCTCGTCGATGGGCTGCAGCCGCTCGGAAATATTGAGCAGCAGGATCTGGTTGAGCTGCGACACCGCCTTGGCCGCCCAGTAGTAGCGGCGCATCAGCGCCTCGCTCGACTTGCGCTGCGACTCGCTCTCGTAGCCGAAGCTCGCGGCCACGGCGGTCTGCAGGTCGAACACCAGCCGGTCTTCGCGCCGGTTGGCGATCACGTGCAGGCGGGCGCGGATGAGCGAGAGCAGGGCCTCGTTGCGCTTGATCTGCTGCGCCTCGAAGGGCGTGGCCAGGCCGTTCTTGGCCAGGTCGTCCCAGCGGCTGCCGAAGCCGGCGGCCTTGCTCATCCACAGGATGGTCTGCAGGTCGCGCAGGCCACCGGGCGATTCCTTGCAGTTGGGTTCGAGCGCGTAGGGCGTGTTGTCGAACTTCTGGTGGCGGTGCCGCATTTCCTGCGACTTGGCCACGAAGAAGGCCTGCGGATCGATGGCCTGGGTGAAGCGGCGGCGAAAGGCCGCGAAGAGCTTCTTGTCGCCCGTGATCAGGCGCGATTCGAGCAGCGAGGTCTGGACCGTGATGTCCTTGGCGGCCTCGTCCAGGCACTCCTCGAGCGTGCGCACGCTGGAGCCGATCTCGAGGCCGGCGTCCCAGCACTGGCCGATGAAGGCCTCGATGCGGGCCGGCTCGACGCCGCTGTCCTGGCCCTCGGGCGGCAGCAGCAGCAGCACGTCGACGTCGGAGTACGGAAACAGCTCGCCGCGCCCGTAGCCGCCCACCGCGGCCAGCGCGAAGGCGTCGCCGAAGCCGGCTTCGTTCCACAGCGCGGTCAGCGTCTGGTCGGCCAGCGCCGAGAGCTGGCGCAGCACCGTGTGGACGCTGCGGGTGGGCGCGCGGGCGAAGCGCAGGGTGTCGAAAAGGGCGAGCTTTTTCGCGCGATAGGCTTCGCGCAGCGTCGCCACGTCGATCTTGGCTGCTTCGATCACGGCGGGGGCGCGCTTCGGCGCGTCAGGTTTTGGTGGAGGTGACGAAGGCCGGCAGCGGCGGGCTGCCTTCGGAGAGCGTCAGCACCTCGTAGCCGGTCTCGGTGACGAGCACCGTGTGCTCCCACTGGGCCGACAGCGAATGGTCGCGCGTGACGATGGTCCAGCCGTCGTACTGGCCGCCCTTGAAGTCTTCCTTCACGTCGCGCTTGCCGGCGTTGATCATCGGCTCGATCGTGAAGATCATGCCGGGCTTGAGCTCTTCCATGGTGCCCGGGCGGCCGTAGTGCAGCACCTGGGGTTCTTCGTGGAAGCGCTGGCCCACGCCGTGGCCGCAGAACTCGCGCACGATCGAGAAGCCCTGGCCCTCGGCGAATTTCTGGATCGCATGGCCCACGTCGCCCAGGTGGGCGCCGGGGCGCACCTGCAGGATGCCGTGCCACATGGCTTCGAAGGTAACGTTGCACAGGCGCTTGGCGGCGATGGAGGCGTCGCCAATCACGAACATGCGGCTGTTGTCGCCGAACCAGCCGTCCTTGATGACGGTCACGTCGACGTTCATGATGTCGCCCTTCTTCAGGGGCTTGTCATTGGGGATGCCGTGGCACACCACGTGGTTCACCGAGGTGCACAGCGACTTCGGGAACGGCACGCTGCTGGCGCCCATGTAGCCCACCGTGGCCGAGGTGGTGCCCTGCTTGACCATGTACTCGGCGGCCAGCCGGTCCACGTCGTTGGTCGTGATGCCGGGCTTGATGAAGGGCGTGAGGTAGTCCAGCACCTCGGACCCGAGGCGGCAGGCGACCCGCATGGCTTCGATGCCTGCGGCGTCTTTGTAGGTAATGCTCATGCCCCGAATTATCCCATTCGGCAAGCTAAAATTCCGGGTTAACGCGGATGACCCCAGTCAGCGGCCTCCGCCCAGATTCCTTGATTCCCAACGCGGCCCCCGAGGCCCCCCATCGACCGTGACGCAGCCCGCACCTCAAGCCCTTCCTGTCGTAACCATGTTCGAGGGCGGCAGCGCACTCAGCGACTTCCGTGCGCGGCAACTGCTGCCGAAGCTGCAGGCCATCGAGCCGCGCATCGAGGGCATTTCGGCCCGATTCGTGCACCTGGTGGTCACCGATGCGTCGCTGGGCGACGCCGACCGCGAGCGCTTTGCCGCGCTCCTGACCTACGGCGAGCCCTTCGAGGCCCCGGCGGCCAAGGCGAGCGCCTCGGTGGTCGTCACGCCCCGCCTGGGCACCGTGTCGCCCTGGGCCTCCAAGGCCACCGACATCGCCCACAACTGCGGCCTGGCGCTGCGCCGTGTGGAGCGCGTCACCCAGTACCACCTGAAGCTGAAGGCGCCGCTGATCGGCAAGGCCCCTGTGCTCGAAGGCGACGCGCTCGCCGCCGTGGCCGGCCCGCTGCACGACCGCATGACCGAATCGGTGCTCGCCGCCGTCGAACAGGCGGCCAGCCTGTTCAGCGAACTGCCGGCCCAGCCGATGGCGCAGGTCGACGTGCAAACCGGTGGCCGTGCCGCGCTGGTGGCGGCCAACACCGGCTTCGGCCTGGCGCTGGCCGAGGACGAGATCGACTACCTGGTGGACGCCTTCACCCGCCTGGGCCGCAACCCCAGCGACGTCGAACTGATGATGTTCGCGCAGGCCAACAGCGAGCACTGCCGCCACAAGATCTTCAACGCCAATTTCACCATCGACGGCGTGGCCCAGCCCCAGAGCCTGTTCTCGATGATCCGCCACACCGAGAAGCAGAACCCGCAGCACACGGTGATCGCCTATGCGGACAACGCCTCGGTGATGGAAGGCGCGACCATCGAGCGCTTCATTCCGGCGAACGGCTCGCAAGGCTATCAAAAAGATAGCGCCCTGAGCCATGTACTGATGAAGGTCGAGACGCACAACCACCCGACGGCAATTTCCCCGTTCCCCGGCGCCTCGACCGGCGCCGGCGGCGAGATCCGCGACGAAGGCGCCACGGGTCGCGGCTCCAAGCCCAAGGCCGGCCTGACCGGCTTCACGGTGTCGAAGCTCTGGCCGGAAGACGGCCACTACGGCAAGCCCGAGCACATCGCCAGCCCGCTGCAGATCATGACCGAGGGCCCGCTGGGCGGCGCCGCGTTCAACAACGAATTCGGCCGTCCCAACCTGCTGGGCTACTTCCGCGAGTACGAGCAGGCGGTGACGAGCGACCTCGACACCGTGCAGCGCGGTTACCACAAGCCCATCATGATCGCGGGCGGCCTGGGCAGCATCGACGCCACGCAGACCAAGAAGATCCTGTTCCCGGCCGGCTCGCTGCTGATCCAGCTCGGCGGCCCCGGCATGCGCATCGGCATGGGCGGCAGCGCCGCCAGCTCGATGGCGACCGGCGCCAATGCGGCCGAGCTCGACTTCGACTCGGTGCAGCGCGGCAACCCCGAAATCGAACGCCGCGCGCAGGAGGTCATCAACCACTGCTGGCATCAGGGCGCGGCCAACCCGATCCTGGCGATCCACGACGTGGGCGCCGGCGGCCTGAGCAATGCCTTCCCCGAACTGACCAACGACGCCGGCCGTGGCGCGCGCTTCGACCTGCGAGCGGTGCCGCTCGAAGAGTCGGGCATGGCGCCCAAGGAAATCTGGTGCAACGAAAGCCAGGAGCGCTACGTGCTGGCCATCGCGCCCGAATCGCTCGAACAGTTCAAGGCCTTCTGCGAGCGCGAGCGCTGCCCGTTCTCGGTGGTCGGCGTGGCGACCGAAGAACGCCAGCTGCTGGTGGCCGACGAAGGCGCGGCCGTGCAACCTGTCGACATGCCGATGGACGTGCTGCTGGGCAAGCCGCCCAAGATGCACCGCGACGTGAAGACCGTCGCCCGCAGCTTCAAGCCCCTCGACCTCACGGGCGTCGACCTGCAGAAGGCCGCCATCGACGTGCTCGCACACCCGACCGTGGCCTCCAAGCGCTTCCTCATCACCATTGGCGACCGCAGCGTGGGCGGCCTGACGCATCGCGACCAGATGGTCGGCCCGTGGCAGGTGCCCGTGGCCGATTGCGCCGTGACGCTGGCCGACTACAAGGGCTTCGCCGGCGAAGCGATGAGCATGGGCGAGCGCACGCCGCTGGCCGCGCTCGACGCGCCGGCCTCGGGCCGCATGGCCGTGGCCGAGGCCATCACCAACCTGCTGGCCGCGCCGATCGAACTCTCGCGCGTCAAGCTGTCGGCCAACTGGATGGCGGCCTGCGGCGAGCCCGGCGAAGACGCCGCGCTGTACGAGACCGTCAAGGCCGTGGGCCTGGAGCTGTGCCCGGCGTTGGGCGTGTCGATTCCGGTCGGCAAGGATTCGCTGTCGATGCGCACGCAGTGGAAGGACAACGGCGAAGCCAAGAAGGTCACCTCGCCCGTCAGCCTGATCGTCACCGCCTTCGCCTCGCTGGCCGACGTGCGCGGCACGCTCACGCCGCAGCTCGACGCGACCGAAGACGACACCACGCTCGTGCTCATCGACCTCGGCCGTGGCCAGCACCGCATGGCCGGCAGCATCCTGTCGCAGACGCTCGACCAGAGCGGCGACACCGTGCCCGACCTCGACGACCCGGCGCAGCTCGTGGCGCTGGTCAACGCCGTGAACGCGCTGCGCGCCGACGGCAAGATCCTCGCGATGCACGACCGCAGCGACGGCGGCCTGTTCGCCACCGCCTGCGAAATGGCCTTTGCCGGCCACGTCGGCGTGGCGCTCAATGTCGACATGCTCGTCACCGAAGGCGACGGCATTTCCGACAGCCGCATGGAAACCGGCGACGCCAAGAACTGGGCGCAGCAGGTCAGCGCGCGCCGCGAAGAGCTCACGCTCAAGGCGCTGTTCAACGAAGAGCTGGGCATGGTGCTGCAGGTGCGCACGGCCGAGCGCAACGACGTCATGCAGGTGCTGCGCGCCCACGGCCTGAGCACGCACAGCCACTTCGTCGGCAAGACGCGCCCGGCCAGCTCGGCCATGGACGCCGGCAAGGGCAAGCTCGAAGTCTGGCGCGATGCCAAGTCGGTGTTCAGCGCCAGCCTGCACGACCTGCACCAGGTGTGGGATTCGGTCAGCTGGAAGATCGCCCGCGAGCGCGACAACCCGGCCTGCGCCGATGCCGAGCACGCGGCGGCCGGTGTGCCGAACGACCCGGGCATGCATGTGTTCCTGCCGAACGCCCCGGTGGCACCGGCCATCCTGCAGTCGCGCCCCAAGGTCGCGATCCTGCGCGAGCAGGGCGTCAACTCGCACGTCGAGATGGCCTATGCCTTCACCGAAGCCGGCTTCGAGGCCTTCGACGTCCACATGACCGACCTGCAGACGGGCAGGGCGGACCTGGCCGCGTTCAAGGGCGTGGTCGCCTGCGGCGGCTTCAGCTACGGCGACACGCTGGGCGCCGGTATTGGCTGGGCGCGCAGCATCACCTTCAACCCGAAGCTGGCCGAGCAGTTCAAGACCTTCTTCGGTCGCGCCGACACCTTCGGCCTGGGCGTGTGCAACGGCTGCCAGATGTTCGCTGAGCTGGCCGACATCATTCCGGGCGCCGACGCCTGGCCGCGCTTCACCACCAACCAGAGCGAACGTTTCGAGGCGCGCCTGTCGATGGTCGAGGTGCTCGAGTCGCCCAGCATCTTCTTCGCGGGCATGGCCGGCAGCCGCCTGCCGATCGCGGTGGCGCACGGCGAGGGCTATGCCAACTTCAAGCACCGCGGCGACGCCGCCAAGGCCATCGGCGCGATGCGCTTCGTGGACAACCACGGCCAGCCGACCGAGCAGTACCCGTTCAACCCGAACGGCAGCACGGGTGGGCTGACCTCGGTCACCACGCCGGACGGCCGCTTCACCGCCGTGATGCCGCACCCGGAGCGCGTGTTCCGCAACATCCAGATGAGCTGGACCTCGGCCGACAAGAGCGAACTGAGCCCGTGGATGCAGATCTGGCGCAACGCGCGCAAGTGGGTGGGTTGATCGGGCGCCCTCAGGCCGTGCAAACTGCCTGAGTCAGGTCAACAAGAAATGCCCTCCAGGCTCGGACCTGGAGGGCATTTTTCATGGGGGGCGCCTGAAGCGCCGTCAATCAGCGCTGGCTGTTCAGCATCGACGCCTTGAACGACAGCACATGCGTCTTCGCCGCTTCGGCCGCTGCGTCGGCGTCGTGCCGCTGCAGCGTGGCGACGATGGTGCGGTGCTCCTCGATCACCTCGGCCAGATGCCCCTCGGCGGCCAGTGAGATCGCCCAGAAGCGCTGCGAGCGCGCGTGCAGCACGCTCAGGATGTCCTGCAGCATCGCGTTGCGCGCCGCCGCCGCGATCTTTTCGTGGAAGAGGCGGTCCAGGTTCATCACCGACATCGCATCGCGCCGCTGCGCCGCCGCCTCGAACTGCTCGGCGATGGCCTGCAGCTCGGCCAGCTCGACCTCGGTGATGGCCGCCGCGGCCAGGCGCATGCACAGCACCTCGTTGACCAGCCGGACCTCGATGAGCTCCAGCGCGTCGTTGATCGACAGCGGCGAAGCCATCGCGCCCTTGCGCGGAATGATGCGGACCAGGCCCTCGGCCGACAGGCGGTGCAGCGCCTGGTTCACCGGCGTGCGGCCCACGCCCAGCCGCTCCATCACCTGGGCGGTGTTGAGGTACTCCCCGGGCTTGTAGGCCAGGGTCACCAGGGCTTCCTTCAGGCGCAGGTAGGCCGTTTCGTTGAGGGAGATGGCTGCTTCGGGCCGCCGGACGGGGGCTTTGCGGGCGGGCGTGGCTGCGTTCATCGGGGCGGGAGGGTCATGGTGGAGTTCCCCGATGGTACCTGCGGGAAATCCCTTTGAAGTTTTTGTGGACTCACTGTAATATCGTTGTGAAATTTCACTGAAACTTCAATAGAACTGCCACCCATGAAACTGTCTTTCGAACTTCCCGAGGGAAGTGCCCTGCCCACGCTGGACTTCGAGGCCCGGCACCTCGTGATCGCCGGCTGGACCGGGCGCGACACCGCCGCCATCGAGCACCACATCGAGGAACTCGCCGAGCTCGGCGTGCCCGCGCCCAGCGCCGTGCCGCTGTTCTACCGGGTGGCCACCCAGCAGCTGAGCCAGGCCGACGTCGTGCAGGTGGTGGGGGCCGACACCTCGGGCGAGGTCGAGCCGCTGCTGTTCCTGCACGGGGGCGAATTCTTCGTCTCGATCGGCTCGGACCACACCGACCGCGCGCTGGAAGCCCACAGCGTGGCGCTGTCCAAGCAGATCTGCGTGAAGCCCGTGGCGCGCAGCGCCTGGCGGCTGGCCGACGTGCAGGACCGCTGGGACACGCTGGTGCTGCGTTCGTGGATCGAGGAGGGCGGTGAATGGCGCCTGTACCAGGAAGGCACGCTGGCCGCGCTGCGCCCGCCGGCCGACCTGCTGGCGCGCTGCGCCGCCGCCGACGGCGAACCGGCCGACGGCTTCGCGATGACCTGCGGCACGGTCGGCGCCATCGGCGGCATCCGCCCGGCCGCGCGCTTTCGCATGGAACTGGTCGACGAGCACACCGGCCGCCGCATCGCGCACGAGTACCGCGCGGTCTCGCTGCCGATCGTCGCCTGACGCACGAGGACCGCACATGCCCGCCGCGATCTCCCTCGAAGCCGCCCGCGCCGACCTGGCCGCAGGCCGCACCACCTCGGCCGCGCTGACCGCCTCGGCGCTGCAACGCATCGCCGATCCCGCCGGTGAAGGTGCGCGCACCTTCACGCGCGTGTTGACAGAGCGCGCCCAGCACCTGGCGCGCGCCTCCGACAGCCTGCGCGAAGCCGGCCTCGTGCGCTCGCCGCTCGAAGGCCTGCCGGTCTCCGTCAAGGACCTGTTCGACGTGGCCGGCGAAGCGACGACCGCCGGTTCCGTCGTGCTGCGCGACGCGCCACCCGCCGCGCACGACGCCGAGGCCGTGCAGCGCCTGCTGGCGGCCGGCGCGGTGCTGGTCGGCAAGACGAACATGACCGAGTTCGCGTACTCCGGCCTCGGCCTCAACCCGCACTACGGGACGCCGGCCAATCCGTGGCAGCGCGGCGAGCGGCGCATTCCCGGTGGCTCGTCCTCGGGCGCGGCCGTGGCGGTGGCCGACGGCATGTGCGTCGCCAGCGTCGGCAGCGACACCGGCGGCTCGGCGCGCATCCCGGCGGCGCTGTGCGGCATCACGGGTTTCAAGCCGACGGCGCGCCGCATGCCCGGCACCGGGCTCGTGCCGCTGTCGCACAGCCTCGACGCGGTCGGCGTGATGGCGCTCGACGTGGCCGGTTGCGCGGCGATGGATGCGGTGCTCTCCGGCGTGTCCGAGGCGCCCCGTGCGCAGCACCTGCGCCAGGCCCGCTTCGCGGTGCCGACCACGCTGGTGCAGGACGGCATGGACGCGCATGTCGCTGCGACCTTCCAACGCGCGCTGCGGCACCTCTCGGCCGCCGGCGCGGAGTTGGTCGAACTGGCGGTACCCGAGTTCGACGAGCTCGCTGCCATCAACGCCGCAGGCGGCTTCAGCGCCGCCGAGTCATGGGCGTGGCATGCCGAGTTGATCGAACGCAGCGGCAGCGGCTACGACCCGCGCGTGCTCAGCCGCATCCTGCGCGGCAAGGACTTCACGGCGCGCGCCTACCTCGCGCTGCAGGCGCAGCGGGCCAACTGGCAGCGCCGCGTGGCCGCGCGCCTGGGCGAGTTCGATGGCTGGCTCATGCCGACCGTGCCGCTGGTGGCGCCGCGCATCGAGGCGCTCGAAGCCGACGAGGCGCAGTACGTCGCCGTCAACGCCGCGATGCTGCGCAACCCCTCCATCGTCAACTTCATGGACGGCTGCGCCATCTCCTTGCCCTGCCATGCGGCCGGCGAAGCGCCCGTGGGCCTGAGCCTTGCTGGCCTGCCGATGCGCGACGCCGCGCTGCTCGCGTGGGCCGCCGACATCGAACGCACCCTGCGCGCCACCGCCGATTGACCCGTCTGCCCACCCTCAAGAAACTCCGGAGAACCTCATGACCCAGCGCTTCCGTTTCCCGCTCGCCTCGCTTGTCTGTCTTGCCGCCGGCCTGGCGTGCATCGTGTCCGTCGCCCACGCGCAGGACGCCTATCCGTCCAAGCCGATCCGCATGGTCGTGCCGTTCCCGCCGGGCGGCAGCATCGACATGACGGCGCGCCTGGTCGGCCAGAAGCTCTCGACGGCCCTGGGCCAGCCCGTGCTGGTGGACAACCGCCCCGGCGCCAGCGGCAACATCGGCATGGACTACGTCGCCAAGGCGCCCAAGGACGGCTACACCTTGCTGATGGTGCACACCGGCTTGGCCTCCAACGGGCACATGTTCGCGAAGCTGCCCTATGACCCGATCAAGGATCTGGCGCCCGTGATCCGCGTGGCCGACCAGCCCAACGTGCTCATCATGAATCCCAAGTGGACGTTCAAGAACGTCGGCGAGCTGGTGGCCTATGCCAAGGCCAACCCCGGCAAGCTCAGTGTCGGCACCTCGGGCGTGGGCGGCCCGCAGGACGTGGCGGCGCGCCGCTTCATGCAGATGACCGGCACCGATCTGCTCAACGTGGCCTACAAGGGCGGGGCGCCCGCGCTGTCCGACCTCGTCGGCGGCCAGATCGACATGATGTTCGAAACCTCGCCCACCGCCGTGCCCTATGCCAAGAGCGGCAAGCTGAAGGCGCTGGCGGTCACGGGCGACAAGCGCGTGTCGACCTTGCCCGACGTGCCGACGGTGGCCGAGTCCGGCGTGCCGGGCTACCGGTTCATGGGCTGGGTCGGCCTGGTGGCGCCGGCCGGAACGCCCGCGCCGGTCATCGCCAAGCTCAACGAGCAGGTGCAGGCGCTGCTCAAGAACGCCGACACGCAAAAGCAGTTCACCGACCTCAGCCTGGAAGTCATCGGCGGCTCGACGGCGGACTTCACAAGTTTCGTGCGCAAGGAGTCGAACGACTACGCCCGGTTCGTCAAAGACTTCAATATCACGCCGCAATGAAAAAAAGCCCCGCGACTGCGGGGCTTTTTACTGGGCGATGGCTTGAGGCTTACTCGACCTTGGCCTTCGCGCGCAGATCTTCCTGGTACTTCTGCAGACGCTGCTGCTGCAGCTGCTGCGTGATCTGCGGCTTCACTTCTTCCAGCTTTGGCAGTTGGGCCTGGCGGATGTCGTCGACGCGGATGATGTGGTAGCCGAACTGGGTCTTGACCGGGGCAGGGGTGGTCTCGCCCTTCTTGAGCTTGATCATCGCTTCCGAGAACTCGGGCACGAAGCTGGCGGGGTTGGCCCAGTCGAGGTCGCCACCGTTGGCGCCCGATCCCGGGTCCTTGCTCTGCTTCTTGGCGATGTCTTCGAACTTGGCACCCTTCTTCAGGTCGGCCATGATCTTCTTGGCCTGGTCTTCGGTCTCGACCAGGATGTGGCGGGCCTTGAATTCCTTGCCGCCGTTGGCTGCCACGAACTTGTCGTACTCGGCCTTCACGTCGGCGTCGGACACCGCGTTGGTCTTGCGGTAGTTCTCGAACAGCGCGCGGATCAGGATGGCCTGACGGGCGAGTTCGAGCTGGTTCTTGTAGTCCTCGGTGGCGTCCAGGCCTTGCTTTTGCGCTTCCTGCATGAACACTTCGCGCGCCACGATTTCCTCGCGCAGCTGGCTTTGCATCTCGGGCGTCACCGGGCGGCCGGCGGCAGCCAGCTGCTGGGCCAGGACGTCCATGCGGGCCTTGGGCACCGGCTTGCCGTTGACGATGGCTGCGTTCTGCGCCAGGGCCGACAGGGGGAGTGCACCGATCAGCGCTGCGGCCGCAACGGCCTGCAAGATGTGTTTTTTCATGAAATGAATATCAGGCTGGAGAGGAAATGCGCGTGTAGGAAAAGGCGCGGGAAAGAAAGCAGGAATCAGGAGAAAAGAAGGAGAGGGTGGGCGGCCGCGGCGAACGCGGCAAGCAACCGATTGGACGACTCAGAGCACCTCGATGGCGATGGCGTGCAGACCCTGTGCGATAAAAACTTGGAGGGCATCATACACAAGCCGATGCCGCGCCACGCGGGGCTTTCCGTCGAACAGCGGGGAGGCGATGCGCACCCGGAAATGCGTGCCGTAGCCCTCGGCGTTGGCGCCCGCATGGCCCGCGTGGGCGGCGCTTTCGTCGATCACTTCGAGCTGCGTGGGCGCAAGCGCCGCGCGCAGCGCCGCCTCGAGGGCGGCCACGGTGGGCAGGGGGATGGTGGTGGTGGTCATGCGGTCGGCTTGTCTTCCTTGAGGTGCGGCGCGATGTACAGGCCCTGCGCCACCAGGAAGACGATCGGGAACACGTAGCCCCAGAGCTTGAAGTTGACCCAGGCCTCGGTCGTGAAGTACGCCGCCACGTAGCCGTTGATGAGCGCCATGAACAGGCAATAGCCGATCCACGCCACGTTGAGCCGGCCCCAGATGCGCTCGGGCAGCTCGAGCTGCGCGCCCAGCAGCATCTTCAGGAAGTTCTTCTTCAGCGCCCACAGCGCCACCGCCAGCGCGACGGCCATGGCGCCGTACAGCACCGTCGGCTTCCACTTGATGAAGCGGTCGTCGTGCAGCACCAGCGTGAGCGTGCCGAACAGCAGGATCAGCACCAGCGTGGCCTTCTGCATCGCCTGCAGCTTGCGTTCCATGGCGTAGATGACGGCCATCTGCACCACGGTGGCGGCCATCAGCACGCCGGTGGCGGTGTAGATGTCGGCGAACTTGTAGGCGCCGAAGAACAGCAGGATCGGAAAGAAGTCGAGGAGCAGTTTCATTTCTTCTTCTGGAAGTCGAGCGAGGCCGAGTTCATGCAGTAGCGCAGGCCGGTTTCGGTGGGGCCGTCGGGGAACACGTGGCCCAGGTGGGCGCCGCAATTGGCGCACACGTTCTCGGTGCGCACCATGCCGTGCGAGCGGTCGACGATGTTGCGGATGGCGCCGGGCACGGCTTCTTCGGAGAAGCTGGGCCAGCCGCAGCCGGCGTCGAACTTGGTGGCCGCTTCGAACAGCTTGGCGCCGCAGCAGATGCAGTGGTAGGTGCCGTCGTCCCAGTGGGCTTCGTACTTGCCGGTGAAGGGGCGTTCGGTGGCGGCGTGGCGCGTCACCTCGAAGGCGGCGGGTTCGGCGCCCTTCTCAGCGAGCAGGGCTTTCCATTCGGCGTCGGTTTTCTGTACGGGCGTGGTCATGAGGAGCAGCTGATTTCGATCGTGGAGGCCCAGTCGGGCGGGAAGCCGGCGTATTCGTCGGCACCGGGGTGTTCTTCACATGGGGTTTGGAGCAGCGTCAGCAAGGTTGCCACACCCGCGTGGTCCTTTTGCTGACTGGCTTCGATGGCCTGCTGGCCCAGGTGGTTCCGCAGCACGAACTTGGGGTTCGACTGCAGCATCAATTTTGCCGCTTCGGCGCGCTGCGATTGTGCATGGCGCTCCGAAAAAGAGAGCATCCACGCATCGAAGCCGGCCCGGTCGAGGAACAGGTCGCGCACCGGCTCCACGTTGCCGTCGGCCATGTGGTTCGACAGGCGACGCCAGAAGATGGTGTGGTCGACCTTCTCGGCCGCCATCAGCTTGAGCACGCCCTCGATGAGCGCGCGGTCGCCCTCGGCAGGTGCCGACAGGCCCAGCTTGGCGCGCATGCGGTCTTCGAAGGCGTTGGGGAACACGGTCTTGTACGACTCCAGCGCGGCCACGGCGATGTCCTGGTCGCCGATCAGCGGCAGCAGCGCCTGCGCCAGGCAGAACAGGTTCCAGTAGGCGACGTTGGGTTGCTGGTTGAAGGCGTAGCGGCCCTGGGTGTCGCTGTGGTTGCAGATGTGGCGCGGGTCGAAGCCGTCGAGGAACTGGAACGGCCCGTAGTCGATGGTGAGCCCGAGGATGCTCATGTTGTCGGTGTTCATCACCCCGTGGCAGAAGCCCACGGCCTGCCACTGGGCGAGCAGGGCGGCGGTGCGTTCGCTCACGGCCTCGAGGAAGGCGGCGTAGGCATTGCCGTTGAAGCGCGCGGTGGCGCGGCATTCGGGGTAATAGCGGTCGATGACGTAGTCGGCCAGTGCGCGCAGCTCGTCTTCGCGCTGGTTGGCGGCGAAGTGCTCGAAGTGGCCGAAGCGGATGAAGCTGGGCGCCACGCGGGTCACGACGGCGGCGCTTTCCAGCTCTTCGCGGCGCACGCGGGCGTCGGAGCCCGTCACGCACAGCGCGCGCGTGGTCGGAATGCCCAGGCCGTGCATGGCCTCGCTGCACAGGAACTCGCGGATGCTCGAGCGCAGCACGGCGCGGCCGTCGCCGCCGCGCGAGTAGGGCGTGCGGCCCGCGCCCTTGAGCTGCACCTCGAGCCCGCCCTCGGTCTCGCCGAGCAGGATCGCGCGCCCGTCGCCCAGTTGCCCGGCCCAGACGCCGAACTGGTGGCCGCTGTAGACCGTGGCGAAAGGCCGCGTGCCGGCGACCGGCAGGCTGCCGGTGAGCGCGGCGAGCGTGGTGTCCGAGTCGCGCCAGCCGGGCGGCAGGCCCAGCTCACGCGCCACGGCGTCGCTGTGGCCGACCCAGTACGGGTCGGGCAGCGGCGTGGGGCGCAATTCGGTGAAAAAAGCGGGGCCCAGCGTCGAGAAGCCGGGCTTCCAGCGCAGGCCCAGGTCGGCGACCGGGGTGTCTTCGGCTAACAAGCTCATGCCCGGATTGTCCGGCAGCGCGCGAAACCCCAGGCCGTTGAGGCCATCGGGCGCGTGGGGTGGATGCCGTCGGTCAGTTCAGCAGCGCGCCGCGCAGCGCCCCGGCGCCGTCGAGCGCGAGGCTGGCGCGGTACTGGGCCGGCGGCAGGCCGAACCAGCGCTTGCAGGCGCGAAAGAAGTTGCTGACGTCGACGAAGCCCAGCCGGTCGGCCACGTCCGCGAGCGTGTGGCGCTGTTCGGCCAGGTACTGCTTGGCGAGTTCGCGGCGGGTGCGGTCGAGCAGCGCCTGGAACGACACCGACTCCTCCTGCAGGCGGCGCTGCAGCGTGCGGTCGGCCAGCCCCAGGCCCGAGGCCACGTCCTGGCGGCGCGGCTCGCCGTGCTGCAGCCGGCGCGCGATCTCGGCGCACACCAGGCTGGCGGTGGTGGTCTGGCCCAGCAGGTTGAGCTGGTCGTCGAGCAGGTGCTCCTGCATCTCGCCCAGGGCCGGGTGGTGGGTGGGCAGCGGCATGGTCATGTCGGCCGACGACAGCAGCACGCGGTTGGCGGGCGCGTTGAAGCGGATCTCGCAGCCGAAGGCCTCGCGGTGCAGCCGGTCGTTGGCCGGCGGCGGGTAGACGAATTCCATGGCCAGCGGCTGCAGCTCGCGCCGCGTGAGCCACTGGCACTGCATGAGCACGGTCAGCAGGGCGTACTCGACGCGCTGGCGCGGGATCGGCAGGCTGCCGCCGGTGTGCTCCATGACCATCCAGCAGCCGCGCGCGTCGGACTGCAGCGAGAACGCGGTGGCGTCGGAGATCACGGCCATGTAGCGCGTGAGCCGCGTGAGCGCCGCGCCCAGGGTGGGGCTGCAGGCCATGGCGTGGCCCACGGTGCCCAGCTTGCTGTGCGTGGCGGCCAGGTCGCGGTCCAGGCCCAGCGTGGGCCGCCCGGCGTGCGCCACGGCCACCTGCCACAGCACGGAGATCTCGTCGACCGGGATGCGCGCGTTCTGGCGGTGCAGCGAGTCGGGGTCGAAGCCGGCATCGCGCAGCAGCGCGGGCACGTTCAGCCCCTCGGCCTCGAACATCGACAGCACCCCCTCCAGCCATGCGGCCGAGCTGGTGCGCAGCTCGGGCTGCGGACAGCCGGGGCGGCGCGACGGCCGGCGCGAATGGCGCGGCAGGGAGGCTTCTGAAGTCATTCGATTGGCTCGCTTGCGATAGCGGTGAAAACAGGGCCGGTTCCTAGAATTTTTCCAGTGCACGGCGGCCCGGAGTATGGGTGCCGCGCGCCAAGCCAGGAATTCCGATTAACCCGGTGTGGAGACAAAACATGAAGACAACGACAACAGCACAAGACCAGGGTGCGGCAGGACAGACGGCGATGGCGGG
>NZ_JBWKYF010000002.1:0-130075 GCF_059423605.1 Variovorax sp. GW460-12-1-14-LB1 | reverse complement strand
CCACGGTCGCCACCGTTGCGATGGCGCGCGCCATCGCAACGGTGGCGACCGTGGCCGCCGCGGCGGCACTCGCGGCCTGCGGCGGCGGTTCGTCGGGGGCGACCGCCTTTCCCGTGTTGCCGCCGGCTCCGGCACCCGCGCCTGCTCCGGCGCCCGCCGCGGACGGCCCGATGGTGCGCCAGACCACGGCCGGCAAGGTCGAGGGCACGGACGACAGCGCCAGGAATGGCACCTGGTCCTGGAAGGGCGTTCCGTTCGCCCAGCCGCCGGTCGGCGCGCTGCGCTGGCGCGCACCGGTCGAGCCCGAAGCCTGGACCGGCATCCGCCCGGCCAAGGCCTTCGGCAACGCCTGCCTGCAGATCGGCCGGCTCTTCAGCCCCGGCACCAGCAACACCTACGACGCCACCATCGGCACCAACCTGGGCAAGCCGGTCGGCAGCGAAGACTGCCTGTTCGTCAACATCTGGCGCCCGGCCACCACCGAGAAGAACCTGCCGGTGCTGCTGTTCATCCATGGCGGCAGCAACATTTCGGGTTACACGGCCGATCCGCTGTACGACGGCGCGGCGCTGGCCAAGGCCACCAACGCGGTGGTCATCACCGCCAGCTACCGCCTGGGCATCCTGGGCTTCCTGAACATGCCGCAGCTGCGACCGGGCGGCACGGCGGGCGACGACTCGGGCAACTTCGCGCTGCTGGACAACATGGCGGCGCTGCGCTTCATCCAGGGCAATGTCGCCAACTTCGGCGGCGACCCGGGCAACGTCACGCTGTCGGGCGAATCGGCCGGCGCGACCAACCTGCTGGCGGTGATGACCTCGCCGATGGCCAAGGGCCTGTTCCACAAGGCCTTCGAGATGAGTGGCGGCATTTCGCTCAAGACCAATCTGCCGCCCGGGACGCTGCCGACGCTGCAGCCGGCTTCGGCCTCGTTGACGCAGGGCCAGACGATCCTCGAAAAGCTGCTGGTCGCCGACGGCACCGTGGCCGATGAAGCGGCGGCCAAGGTGTACATCGGCACGCGCTCGCCGGCGCAGATCGCCGAGTACCTGCGTGCGCAAGAGGGTGGGGCGCTGCTGACCAAGGTCACGGCAGCCGGGCAGGGCAACGTGGCGCCGATTCCCGATGGCACGGTGTTGCCGGCGGACCCGATCGGCGCCATCGCGGCCGACAAGTACGTCAAGGTGCCCATGCTCGCGGGCAACACGCGCGACGAGGGCAAGCTCTTCGCGTCGCTGCTGGGCACCATCGGCTTCCCGACGTCGGGCTGGATCGTCACCGATGCCCCGCGCTTCTCGATGATGTTCAACTTCAACCCCGATGCTGCGCCCACGCTCACGGTGAACCACATCATCGACCCGTTCTACCTTCCGGTAGACAAGGCCGGCACCGGCTACAACGCGGCCACCGCGCTCATCACGAAGGGGCTGTTCGAGGCCAACCGCGACAACCTGCTCAACACCATGAAGACGCGCCAGTCGAACATCTGGCACTACCGTCTCGACTGGTCGCAGGAGGCCGCGCCGTGGAACGATGTGTACGGCGCCGCGCACGCCTTCGACCTGCCGTTCGTGTTCGGCAACTTCGAGGGGTCGCTGCTCAGCAACGTGATGGGCGGCAAGGCCAACGAGAAGGGGCGCGTGGCGCTGTCGAGGGCCGTCATGGCCAGCGTCGGGGCCTTCATGCGCAACGGCGATCCGAACACGCCCGAGCTCGGTGCCACCTGGGGAACGTGGCCCTCGCAGTTGCTGCTCGACGCCACGCCCACCGCCACGAAGATCACCGCGGCGCCCTGAGACAGGGGATCGCCGTCCTGCCCCGAGACGCGCCTGGGCAACGCGCGCCATCCATCAAAACGATCACAGAGACAACACCATGAGGATTTCCATGCCCCCCCGCCGATGGCGCCTTGCCGCGTCGCTGCTTGCCACCCTGGCGGGCCTTGCGGCCTGCGGTGGCGGTTCGTCGGGCGGCAGCGGGTTCAGCTTCTTTCCGCCCGCCGCCGAAACGCCACCCGCGCAGCCGCCGGTCACGCCCGAGACGGGCCCGGTCCGCAAGTGGGGCTACATCACGCTGCCCGACGGCAACCGGATGCGCTACTCGCTGCTGCTGCCCAGCGGAGGCAACGCCACCTATCCGCTGCTGGTCGAGTACGACGGCTACAGCTCGGGCTCGGCCCCGAACATCGGCCAGCGCTGGCTGGCCGAGGGCTATGCGGTGATGGGCCTGAACGTGCCGGGCACCGGCTGCTCGACGGGCGAAGACCAGGTCTTCGACGCCAGCACCGGCGCGGCCGGTGCCTTCGCCCTCGAATGGGCCGGCAAGCAGCCATGGTCGAACGGCAAGATCGGCATGATCGGCTACTCGTACTCGGGCTACAACCAGCTGTGGGTGGCCGCGCACCGGCCCAAGGGCCTGCTGGCGATCACGCCCAGCAAGAACGTGACCGACCCGTACCGCGACGTGGGCTACCCGGGCGGCATCAAGAACGTCGGTTTTCCCGCGCAGTGGTGGGGCGGCTTCCCGGCCACCTGGAACCGCGCGGCCGCGCTGGCCGCCAAGCTCGACGGCGACACGGAG
The DNA here is from genome assembly GCF_059423605.1 of Variovorax sp. GW460-12-1-14-LB1. NCBI lineage: Bacteria > Pseudomonadati > Pseudomonadota > Betaproteobacteria > Burkholderiales > Comamonadaceae > Variovorax > Variovorax sp. GW460-12-1-14-LB1. Next base: position 127,495 of record NZ_JBWKYF010000002.1, on the reverse strand, counting down.
TGCGCCAAGACCGTGGCCGACAACATCGAGAAGCTCAAGCGCCCCGATCTCGACCTGACCAAGTGGCTCGAGAACCCGTATGCCGACGGCCTCTACGTGAAGCGCAGCGCGTTCTACGAGACCGGCAAGATCGACATTCCCGCACTGGGCACCCAGTCGTGGCAGGACGAGCAGATCGGCCCGCGCTCGGGCTACTACGAAGACACCATGGCGCCCGAAAAGATGTGGCTCGTCAGCTCCAACGGCGACCACCACACCAACGTCACCTCCGACTACATCGACGGTACGCTCAAGCGCTTTCTCGCCCATTTCGTGAAGGGCGAGGACAACGGTTTCGAGAAGGAGCCGCACGTGCGCCTGCTGCAGGAAATGCAGCAGACCGACCAGAAGGCGATCAACGGTGCCGCCAAGCTGAAGCAGACGGCCGTGGCCGAGTTCGACCGCCTGCCGGTCAAGGTCAAGCCGATGCGCTTGTGGATGCAGCCGGGCGGCGGGCTCGGCGACGCGAAGCCGACCGCCGGCGCGGCCTCGTCCGACTACCGGTATCCGGCCAAGAGCCCGGTGGTGAACAACCCGGCCGCCGAAGGCTGGCAGGCCGTGGCCGACACGGAGAAGGACGGCCAGCTCACCTTCACCACCGCCGCATTGCCCGAGGACCTGAGCTTCTACGGGGAAGGCTCGGCCGACCTGTACCTGAGCGCCACCGCCGACAGCACCGACCTGCAGGTCACGGTGTCGGAAGTGCGCCCCGACGGCAAGGAGATGTTCGTGCAGCGCGGTTGGTTGCGCGCCTCCAAGCGGGCGCTCGACGCCAGCCGCTCCACCGAGCTGCGCCCCTTCGGCGACTTCACCCAACCGAAGGAAGCGCCGCTGCAGTCCGGCCAGCCCAACCTGGTGCGCATCGAGATCCAGAAGTTCGCCCATGTCTTTCGCGCCGGCTCCAGCATCCGCGTGACGGTGGACTCGCCGTCGCAGACCGGCTTCTGGCTGTTCGGCAACGACACGAGGCCTTCGACCAACACGCTGTGGCACCAGGGCGCGAACGCGTCGAGCATCGTGCTGGGCTACGTCGCCTACCCGCATGCGGCCGCGCTGCCCGAGTGCGGCAAGACGCTGCGCCAGCCGTGCCGCACCAACGTGGTGACGGTGCCCGCGGGCACCGGTCCGAAGGCGCCCACTTGAGCCGCTTCGTTCAATCATGCAGTGCGGGTTTGTGTCATTGTGCAAGTGGCCGAAGCTTGCGTGAATCTCTCGTTCGCAACGCTTTTTGAAGTCATTTCACATAGGAGTCCGTAGATGCTGGGTTTGATGCAAGACCAACCGCTTTTGATCTCGTCGCTGATCGAGTTCGTCGAGCGCCACAACGGCGACGGCGAGATCGTCTCGCGCCGTGTCGAGGGCGATATCCACCGTTGCACCTGGAGCGACATCGCATCGCGCGCCAGGCAGGTGGCCAATGCGCTGGATGGCGAGCAGCTGCTGTTCAGCGACCGCATCGCCACCCTGGCCTGGAACGGCTACCGCCACCTGGAGCTGTACTACGGCGTGAGCGGCAGCGGCCGCGTGCTGCACACCATCAACCCGCGCCTGCACCCCGACCAGATCGCGTGGATCGCCAACCATGCCGAAGACCAGATCCTGTGCTTCGACCTGAGCTTCCTGCCGCTGGTGCAGGCGGTGCATGCGCGTTGTCCCACGATCCGGAAATGGGTTGCACTGTGTGACGCCGACAAGCTGCCGGCCGACAGCGGTGTGCCCAACCTCGTGAGCTACGAGGCCTGGATCGGCACGCAGTCCACCACCTACGATTGGCCCACCTTCGACGAGAACTCGGCCTCGAGCATGTGCTACACGAGCGGCACCACGGGCAACCCGAAGGCCGCGCTGTACAGCCACCGCTCGACCATGCTGCATGCCTACGCTGCCGCGCTGCCCGATGTCATGCGCATCTCGGCGCAAGACTCGGTGCTGCCGGTGGTGCCGATGTTCCACGTCAACGCCTGGGGCATTCCGTACTCGGCCGCGCTGGTGGGCTGCAAGCTCGTGTTCCCGGGCCCGTCGCTGGACGGCAAGTCGGTGTACGAACTCATCGAGTCCGAAGGCGTGACCTTCGCGGCCGGCGTGCCCACCGTGTGGCAGATGATGCTGGGCCACATGCAGACCAACGGCCTGAAGTTCAGCAAGCTGAACCGCACCGTCATCGGTGGTTCGGCCTGCCCGCCGGCCATGATCACGGCGTTCCAGGAGAACTACAACGTCGAGGTGCTGCATGCCTGGGGCATGACCGAGATGAGCCCGCTGGGCACGCTGTGCACGCTGAAGAACAAGCACCTGTCGCTGCCCGCCGACGCACAGCTGCAGATCCGCATGAAGCAGGGTCGCGCCATCTTCGGCGTCGACATGAAGATCGTCGACGGCAACGGCGACGAGCTGCCCTGGGACGGCAAGGCCTACGGTGACCTGTTGGTCAAGGGCCCCTGGGTCGTCAAGGAGTACTACAAGGGCGAGGGCGGCAACCCGCTGGTCGCCGACGCCGCGGGCCGGGGCTGGTTCCCCACCGGCGACGTGGCCACCATCGACGCCGAGGGCTACCTGCAGATCACCGACCGCAGCAAGGACGTGATCAAGTCCGGCGGCGAGTGGATCAGCTCCATCGACATCGAGAACATCGCTGTCGCGCACCCGGCCATCGCCATGGCGGCGTGCATCGGCGTGTTCCACCCCAAGTGGGACGAGCGCCCGATCATCGCCGTCGTGAAGAAGCCCGGCGCCGAAGTCACCCGCGAGGAGCTGCTGAAGTTCTACGAGGGCAAGACCGCCAAGTGGCAGATCCCCGACGACGTGGTGTTCGTGGAGGCCATCCCGATCGGCGCCACCGGCAAGATCCTCAAGACCAAGCTTCGCGAACTGCTCAAGGACTACAAGCTGCCGGGCCTCTGAAGCACGGCCAAAGCCCACCCGCACTGTCGCGCACGCGATAGGAAGGCCGCCCCGGCGGCTTTCCTTCCGGGCATTCCCTGTGCGGCGAAGAAAAGGGCGCTTGTACGCTGGCGTCCCGCCTTTCAACCAGGAGACTCTTCATGCACTTCGGTATCAAGTCAGTGGCCGCCTGCGCCATGTTGGTGAGTGTTTCAGCGTCGTTCGCCCAGAAGGGCGAGACCGTCAAGATCGCCTGGCTGGACCCGCTGTCGGGTCTCATGGCGGCCGTGGGCACCAACCAGCTCAAGACGACCCAGTACCTGGCTGACGAGTTCAACAAGAAGAATGCGTCGGGCGTGAAGTTCGAGATCATCGCGATCGACAACAAGCTGAGCCCGCAGGAGACCACCGCGGCGCTGCGCTCGGCGCAGGACCAGGGCGCGCGCTACATCACCCAGGGCAACGGCTCGGGCCCGGCGCTCGCGATCATCGATGCAGTCGAGAAGAACAATGCGCGCAATCCCGGCAAGGAACTGCTCTACCTGAACTATGCGGCGGTCGATCCCGACCTCACCAACAGCAAGTGCAGCTACTGGCACTTCCGCCTCGATGCCGACACCTCCATGAAGATGGAAGCGCTGACCACCTGGATGAAGGACCAGGCCGACATCAAGAAGGTCTACATCCTGGGCCAGAACTACTCCCACGGCCAGCAGGTGTCCAAGTTCGCCAAGGACAACCTCAAGACCAAGCGCCCCGACATCCAGATCGTGGGCGACGACCTGCACCCGCTCGCGCAGGTGCGCGATTTCTCGCCCTATATCGCCAAGATCAAGGCCTCGGGCGCCGACACGGTCATCACCGGCAACTGGGGCTCCGACCTCTCGCTGCTCATCAAGGCGGCGAACGACTCGGGGCTGGACGTCAAGTTCCTCACGTACTACGCACCGGGCGCCGGCACGCCCACGGCCATGGGTGCCACCTCGGCCGGCAAGGTCTACACCGTGGCCTATGCCCACTACAACATGGGCGGCGAAATCCAGCGGCTTCTGACCGGCTACAAGAAGAAGATGAACGACGACCTGACGCAGTCCTCGATCTATCACACCTTCGCATTGCTCGATGCCGCGTTCGTGCAGACCAAGTCGACCGACCCCGTCAAGGTGGCCGCGGCGCTCGAAGGCATGAAGATCAAGAGCTTCAACGGCGAGGTCGAGATGCGCAAGGCCGACCACCAGCTGCAGCAGGGCCTGTACATCTCGCGCTGGGAGAAGGCCAGCGCCAAGTACCCCTACGACGCCGAGAACACCGGCTACACCAACGTCCCCGTGAAGTATTACGAGTCGTATGTGGCGAGCACGCCCACGACCTGCCAGATGAAGCGCCCCTAGGCGTCTTTGTGAACGCATTTCCTACCCATCGGTAGAAGATACCTACCGCCGGGTAGCAAAAGAAGGAAATGCACTGTCGCCTGCGCGATAGATACGTGCCTTTGCAGCCCCTTCCTTACGGGCATTCCCTGAGGGGTGGGGTGGCAAAGACTTGTACGCTTGTGCAGCGTTTTTGATATCGGTTTGACCAGGAGATATAGATTGAAGTTCGCTCTGAAGATCGCTACCGCCGCCGTGCTCGCGGCAAGTGCCACCGGTGCCCTTGCCCAGAAGGGTGAGACCGTCAAGATCGCGTGGCTGGACCCGCTGTCGGGCCTGATGGCGGCCGTCGGTACCAACCAGCTCAAGACCTTCCAGTTCCTGGCCGAAGAATTCAACAAGAAGAACGTGGCCGGCGTGAAGTTCGAGGTCATCGGCATCGACAACAAGCTCAGCCCGCAGGAAACCACCGCCGCGCTGCGCTCGGCCATGGACCAGGGTGCGCGCTACGTGGTGCAGGGCAACGGCTCCGGCCCGGCGCTGGCCATCATGGACGCGCTCGAAAAGCACAACGCCCGCAACCCGGGCAAGGAAGTCGTGTACTTCAACTACGCGGCCGTCGATCCCGACCTGACCAACAGCAAGTGCAGCTACTGGCACTTCCGCCTCGACGCCGACACCTCCATGAAGATGGAAGCCCTGACCACCTTCATGAAGGACCAGGCCGACATCAAGAAGGTGTACCTGATCAACCAGAACTACTCGCACGGCCAGCAGGTCGCCAAGTACGCCAAGGACAACCTCAAGACCAAGCGCCCCGACGTGCAGATCGTCGGCGACGACCTGCACCCGCTGGCCCAGGTGCGCGACTTCGCGCCCTACATTGCCAAGATCAAGGCCTCGGGCGCCGACACCGTCATCACCGGCAACTGGGGTTCCGACCTGGCGCTGCTCATCAAGTCGGCCAACGACGCGGGCCTGAACGTCAAGTTCTACACCTACTACGCCGTGACCAACGGCACGCCGACCGCCATGGGCGCGGCCTCGGACGGCAAGGTCTACATGGTGGGCTACAGCCACTACAACGCGCCGGGCCCGATCGCGCCGATGATGAACGAGTTCAAGAAGCGCTTCAACGAAGACCTGTACACGACGTCGCCGTACACCGTGTACGCGATGCTCGCCGAAGCCTTCGTGCGCACCAAGTCGACCGACCCCGTGAAGGTGGCGGCCGCCATGGAAGGCATGAAGTTCAAGAGCTTCAACGGCGACGTCGAGATGCGCAAGTCCGACCACCAGCTGCAGCAGGGCCTGTGGATCACGCGCTGGCAGAAGGCCGACGCGAAGAGCCCGTACAGCCCGGAAAACACCGGCTACACGCTGGCACCGGTCAAGTACTACGAGCCCTACGTCTCGAGCACGCCCACCTCGTGCCAGATGAAGCGACCCGGCGGCGCCTCCTGATCGCCTGCTGATCGCCCCCTGACCGGTCGAGGCCCGACTTCAACACTCGGGCCTCTTTCTTTTTCAACCGACACGGAAGACCGATGAACGTCGAATTCTTCGTCATCTCACTGCTCAACGGCGTCAGCTACGGCCTGCTGTTGTTCATGCTGAGCTCTGGCCTTACGCTGATCTTCAGCATGATGGGTGTGCTCAACTTTGCACACGCCAGCTTCTACATGCTGGGCGCCTATTTCGCCTACACCCTGTCAGGCATCGTCGGCTTCTGGCCCGCGCTCTTTCTCTCGCCGCTGCTGGTGGGTGCACTGGGTGCGGCCTTCGAACGCTACAGCCTGCGCCGGGTCCACAAGTTCGGCCACGTGCCCGAGCTGCTGGTGACCTTCGGTCTTTCGTACCTCATCCTCGAGCTGGTCCAACTGGTCTGGGGTCGCTCCACGGTGCCCTACGGCCTGCCCGAGGCGCTGCAGGGCCCGCTGTTCTCGCTGTACGGCACGCAGTTCCCCAAGTCGCGCTCGTTCATCATGCTGGTGGCGATGCTGATGCTGGTGTCCGTGTGGCTGCTGCTCACGCGCACCCGCATCGGCCTGGTGATCCAGGCGGCGCTGAAGCACCCCGACATGGTCGAGGCGCTGGGCCACAACGTGCCGCGCGTGTTCATGCTGGTGTTCGGCGGCGGTGCCGCGCTGGCCGGCCTGGCGGGCGTGATCGGCGGCAACACCTATGTCACGGAGCCGGCCATGGCCGGTTCGGTCGGCACCATCATCTTCGTGGTGGTGGTGGTCGGCGGCATGGGCTCGCTGGCGGGCGCCTTCCTGGCGTCGCTGCTGATCGGCATCATCCAGACCTTCGCCGTTGCGCTGGACCACTCGCTGGCCACCGCGCTGCAGGCCCTGGGCGTGGCCGTGAGCGACCAGACCTTCGGCTACGAGCTGCTCAAGCTCACCATCTCGCAGGTCGCACCGATCCTGCCGTACCTGTTCCTCGTGCTGATCCTCATCTTCCGCCCGAAGGGTCTTCTGGGCACCCGGGAGGACTGACACCATGACCACCGCAACCACCACTTCACCGACGACCCCGACGCGGTACTACCGCTTCAAGCCCTGGAACATCGGGCGCTACCTGGTCTGGGCGCTGTTCGCCCTGGTGCTGATCATCTCGCCGATGCTGTTCAAGAGCAGCCTGGCGCTGACGATGCTCTCGCAGATGGGCTACCTGATCATCATCTGCCTGAGCTACAACATCCTGCTGGGGCAGGGCGGCATGCTGAGCTTCGGCCATGCCGTGTACACCGGCCTGGGCTCGTTCATCGCCATCCATGCGATGAACCTGGCGACCAAGGGCGGCCCGACGATTCCGCTGGTGCTCATTCCGCTCGTCGGCGGTCTGGCGGGGATGTTCTTCGCCATCCTGCTGGGCTTCGTGACCACCAAGAAGTCGGGCACCACCTTCGCCATGATCACCATGGGCATCGGCGAGCTCGTGGCCTCGATGGCGTTGATGTTCCCCAGCTTCTTCGGCGGCGAGGGCGGCATCACCACCGACCGCGTGTACGGCCCGAGCTTCTTCGGCTTCACCTTCGGTCCGCAGATCCAGGTGTACTACCTGATCGCCGCGTACTGCTTCGTGTGCACCGCCCTGATGTATGCCTTCACCGGCACGCCGCTGGGCCGCATGCTGAACGCGGTGCGCGACAACCCGGAGCGCGTGGAGTTCATCGGCTACAACACGCAGCGCGTGCGCTACTTCGCGTTCATCATCGCGGGCTTCTTCGCCGGCATCGGCGGCGGCCTGGCCTCGATCAACTTCGAGATCGTGAACGCGGCCGACAGCCTGAACGCCATCCGCTCGGGCGGCTACCTGCTGTTCACCTTCCTGGGTGGCGCGGTGTTCTTCTTCGGCCCGATCATCGGCGCGGTGCTGCTGGTGTTCGCCTCGATCCTGCTGTCCGAACTGTCGAAGGCATGGCAGCTGTACTTCGGCCTGGTGTTCGTGTTCATGGTGATGTTCGCCCCCGGTGGCATCGCCAGCCTGGTCATGATGAACCTGCGCGTGGCCAAGTTCGGCAAGTTCAACCGCTTCTGGGGCCTGTACGCCGCGCTCGCCGTGGCCCTGGTGCCGGTGGTGGTCGGTGCTGCCGCGCTGATCGAGATGATCTATCACATTCAGCTCAACGCGGCGATGGGCCCGGACCTGAAGTTCTTCGGCACCATGCTGAACACGGCGGGCGTGACCAGCTGGCTGGGCGCCATCGCGATCCTGGCCGTCGGCCTGGGCCTGCTCGAGGTGGCTCGGCGCCGCTTCGTGCGCGTCTGGGGCCAGGCGCAGGAAGAGATCGAAGCAGAAATCAAACGTCGGGAGGCGGCGTAAATGAGCGCGCAATACGCATTGGAACTGAAGGCGCTCCGCAAGAATTTCGGCAAGACCGAAATCATCCGCGGCGTGGACCTGGCGGTGAAGGCCGGCGAACGCATCGCCGTGATCGGGCCGAACGGCGCGGGCAAGTCGACGCTGTTCAACCTGATCAGCGGGCGGCTCACGCCCACCAGCGGCGAGGTGCTGCTCAACGGCCAGCGCATCGACGGCAAGAAGCCCTATGAAATCAACCGCCTGGGGCTGTCGCGCAGCTTCCAGATCACCAACATCTTCCCGAAGCTCAGCGTCTTCGAGAACCTGCGCTGTGGCGTGCTGTGGAGCCTGGGCTACAAGTACACCTTCCTGCGCTTTCTCTCGAACCTGGACGACGCCAACGCGCGCACCGAAGAGCTCATCAAGCAGATCGGCCTGGAGCGCAAGCGCGACGTGCATGCGGTGAACCTCACCTATGCCGAGCAGCGCGCGCTCGAGATCGGCGTGACCATCGCCGGCGGCGCCGGCGTGATCCTGCTGGACGAGCCCACGGCCGGCATGAGCAAGACCGAGACCTCGCACTTCATCTCGCTCATCAAGCACGTCACCGTCGGCAAGACGCTGTTGACGGTGGAGCACGACATGGGCGTGGTCTTCGGGCTGGCCGACAAGATCGCCGTGGTTGTGTATGGCGAAGTCATCGCCTTCGACACGCCGGCTGCCGTGCGCGCCAATGCGCGCGTGCAGGAGGCTTACCTCGGCTCCTCGGTCGCCGATGCACAGGGGGCGGGACACTGACATGCTGAAGCTTCACGACATCCACGCCTACTACGGCAAGAGCCATGTGCTGCATGGCGTTTCCTTCGACGTCCGCCCGGGCGAGATCGTGGCCCTGCTGGGCCGCAATGGTTCGGGCCGCTCGACCACCGCCAAGGCCATCATGGGCCTGGTGCATGCCGAGGGCACGCTGCAGTGGAAGGGCGGCGACATCCTGCGTCGCAAGGCCTACGAGATCGCGCACATGGGCATCGGCTACGTGCCCGAGAACCGCGACATCTTCCCCAAGCTCACGGTGCACCAGAACCTGCTCCTGGGGCAGAAGGGCTCGGGCAAGGGCAGCCGCTGGTCGTTCGACGACATGTACGGCATGTTCCCGCGCCTGAAGGAGCGCCAGCACACCGAGGCCGGCGTGCTCTCGGGCGGCGAGCAGCAGATGCTCACGCTGTGCCGCACGCTCATGGGCGACCCCGACCTGATCATCATCGACGAGCCCACCGAAGGCCTCGCGCCCAAGATCGTCGAGCTGGTGGGGCAGTACCTGCGCACACTGAAAGACAAGGGCATCTCGGTGCTCCTCATCGAGCAGAAGCTCACCATCGCGATGCAGATTTCGGACCGCGCGCTCGTCATGGGCCACGGCAGCATCGTGTTCGACGGGACGCCCGACAGCCTGCGCGCTGACGGCACCACCCGCAGGGAGTGGCTGGAGGTTTAAGCAAACCCCCAGGCTTCGCGCACTTCGTGTCGCGCGCGCCAACCCCCTTGCAGGGGGCAACACCTGCGGCCCGGCAAAGCCGGTTCCGCGGTGTTCCTGGAAAGTCCGGCTCTCTCTTGAGGCCCTTGTCCCGACAGCGACTGCGTGCCATTGTTCGGCCACGCAAAACGCCTAGAATCTTCGAAAAAGAACACTCGTGCTTTTTCTTCTTTTTCTTCACACACCAAGGAACGCAGCATGACGGCTGAATACAAAGTGCTCGGCGATGTCGCCGTGATCACCCTGACCAACCCGCCGGTCAACGGTCTCGGCTTCTCGACACGCATCGGCATCACCGACGGCCTGTCCAAGGCCAATGCCGACAGCGCCGTCAAGGCCATCGTCATCACCGGCGCCGGCAAGGCGTTCTCGGGCGGTGCGGACATCAAGGAATTCGGCACGCCCAAGGCGCTGCAAGAGCCCAACCTGCTGAGCGTGATCCTCTCGCTCGAAGCCTCGCCCAAGCCCATCGTCGCAGCCATCCACTCCGTGTGCATGGGCGGCGGCCTCGAACTGGCCCTGGGCTGCCACTACCGCGTGGCCGCACCGGGCACCAGCGTGGCACTGCCCGAAGTCAAGCTCGGCCTGCTGCCGGGCGCCGGTGGCACGCAGCGCCTGCCGCGCGTGATCGGCGTGGAAACCGCCCTGAACATGATCGTCAGCGGCGAGCCCGTGAAGAGCGAACTGCTCGCCAGCCTGCCGGGCCAGAAGCTGTTCGACAAGCTGGCCGCCTCGGCCGAATCGGTGTTCGACGACGCCGTCGAGTTCGCCAAATCGGTCGCTGCCAAGGGCGGCGAGCTGCCGCTGGTGCGCAACCTGCCGTGCAAGCACCCGCAAGGCGATGCCTACTTCCAGTTCGCCAAGAACATGGTCGGCGGCATGTCGAAGAACTACCCCGCGCCGCTGAAGTGCGTCGACGCCGTGCAGGCCGCGACCAAGATGAAGTTCGACGACGGCATGGCCGAAGAACGACGCCTGTTCACCGCGCTGATGTTCACGCCCGAATCGCTGGCCCTGCGCCACCTGTTCATGGCCGAGCGCGCCGCGAGCAAGATTCCCGACGTGCCCGAAGACACGCCCAAGCGCGAGATCAAGGCCGTGGGCGTGATCGGCGCCGGCACCATGGGCGGCGGCATCTCGATGAACTTCCTGAACGCGGGCATCCCCGTCAAGATCCTCGAGATGAAGCAAGAGGCGCTCGACCGCGGCATTGCCACCATCAAGAAGAACTACGAAGCCCAGGTCAAGAAGGGCAAGCTCAAGCAGGACAAGTACGAGCAGCGCATGGCGCTTCTGAGCACCACGCTGAGCTACGACGACCTGAAGGACGCCGACCTCATCATCGAAGCGGTCTTCGAAGAAATCGGCGTCAAGGAAAAGGTCTTCAAGGAACTCGACCGCGTCGCCAAGAAGGGCGCCATCCTGGCCTCGAACACCTCGACGCTCGACGTCGACAAGATCGCCTCGTTCACCGACCGTCCGCAAGACGTCGTCGGCATGCACTTCTTCAGCCCGGCCAACGTGATGAAGCTGCTCGAAGTGGTGCGCGGCAAGGCCACGTCCAAGGACGTGCTGGCCACCGTGATGGCCATCGGCAAGAAGATCAAGAAGACCTCCGTCGTGTCGGGCGTGTGCGACGGCTTCATCGGCAACCGCATGATCGAGCAGTACAGCCGCCAGGCCGGCTTCCTGCTGGACGAAGGCGCCACGCCGCAGCAGGTCGACAAGGCCATCGAGAAGTTCGGCTTCGCCATGGGCCCGTTCCGCATGGGCGACCTGGCCGGCAACGACATCGGCTGGGCGATCCGCAAGCGCCGCGCCGTCGAGCGCGCCGACATGAAGTACAGCCGCACGGCCGACAAGCTGTGCGAGCTGGGCCGCTTCGGCCAGAAGACCGGGGCAGGGTGGTACGACTACCAGGCCGGCAAGCGCGACGCCATTCCGTCGGAACTCGTCAACAAGATGATCGAGGACCACCGCAAGGAACTGGGCATCACACCGCGCAAGATCTCCGACACGGAAATCGTGCAGCGCCTGGTGTTCGCCCTCGTCAACGAAGGCGCGCACATTCTGGAAGACGGCATCGCCTCCAAGTCGGGCGACATCGACATGGTGTACCTCACCGGCTACGGCTTCCCGATCTACCGCGGTGGCCCGATGCACTACGCCTCGCAGGTCGGCCTGTACAACGTGGCCGAGACGATGAAGCGCTTTGCGCAGAACCCGCGCGACGACGCCGAGTTCTGGCAGCCCGCACCGCTGATCCAGAAGCTGGTGGCCGAAGGCAAGTCCTTCAGCTGAGTCTGAACTGGGATCAAGACCGCCCATGTTGAAACGCATCTTCCTCGGGCTGCTGCTGGTGCTCCTGGCACTCGTGGCGGCCGTGGCGGTCAAGACCTGGACCACGCCATCGCAGCAACTCGCGGTGGCGCCCGCACCCAAGCTGGACATCGACCTGCAGGCAGCAGCCAAGCGGCTGTCCACGGCGATCACGTTCCGCACGGTGTCGAGCATGGACGACTCGGCGGCCAACGCGGCCGAGTTCGACAAGCTCCACGCTTACCTCGAACAGCAGTACCCCAAGGTCCACGCCACCCTGAAGAAGGAAGTCGTGGGCAACAAGGCACTGCTCTACACATGGACCGGCACCGACCCGTCCGCCAAGCCCATCGCACTGATGGCGCACCAGGACATGGTGCCCATCGCCCCCGGCACTGAAAAAGCCTGGACGGTCGACCCCTTCGCCGGTGAGATCAAGGACGGTTTCGTCTGGGGCCGCGGCACGCTCGACAACAAGAGCAATCTTTTCGCGCAGATGGAAGCCATCGAGCTGCTCATCGGCGCCGGCTTCAAGCCGAAGCAGACCGTCTACCTGGTGATGGGCGACGACGAAGAAGTCAGCGGCCTGCGCGGCGCGCTGCCCATCGCCGAACTGCTCAAGTCGCGCAACGTGCGCTTGGACTGGGTGCTCGACGAAGGCCTGCTGGTGCTCGACGGCGTGCTGCCCGGTCTCTCGAAGCCCGCAGCGCTCATCGGCCTGGCCGAGAAGGGCTACGGCACCTTCTTCCTGTCGCTGGACACCGCCCCCGGCCATTCGTCGATGCCGCCGCAACACAGCGCCATCGGCAGCATGAGCGCCGCATTGGCCCGGCTCGAAGCCAACCTGATGCCCGGCGGCATCAAGGGCGTGGCCGGCCAGATGTTCGGCGCGCTCGCGCCCGAAATGAGCGGCGTCAACCGCGTGATGCTGTCCAACCTGTGGCTCACCGAGTCGCTGGTGCGCGGCCAGCTCGAGAAGAGCCCGAGCAGCAACGCCATGCTGCGCACGACCACGGCGCTGACCATCGTGCGCGCCGGCAACAAGGACAACGTGCTGCCCGGCCGCGCCGAGGCTGCCGTCAACTTCCGCATCCTGCCGGGCGATAGCATCGCGAGCGTCGAGGCGCACCTGCGCAAGACGCTGGCCAACGACGACATCAAGATCAAGCAGTACCCCGGCAACTCGGAGCCGTCGCCCGTGTCGCCCACCGACAGCACCGGCTACCGTGCGATCCAGCAGGCGGTGCGCCAGAGCTTCCCCGATGCCGTGGTGGCACCCGGCCTCATGACCGCCGCCACCGATTCGCGCCACTTCAGCCTCGTGAGCGACGCCGTCTTTCGCTTCTCGCCGTTCCGCGTGAAGAGCGAAGACCTGGCGCGCTTCCATGGCAACAACGAACGCCTGGCCATCTCGAACTACGGCGAGATGATCGGCTTCTATCACCAGCTCCTGAGCAACACCAACGCTGCTCCGGCGCAATGACGACCCCGTCTTCTCCCTCTTTTCCCTTCCATCTTCAAAGGACCTCACCATGACCAGCGCCGTCATCGTTTCCACCGCCCGCACGCCGCTCGCGAAGAGCTGGAAGGGTGCCTTCAACATGACGCACGGCGCCACGCTGGGCGGCCATGCCGTGCAGCACGCGGTGCAGCGCGCCGGCATCGACCCGGCCTCGGTCGACGACGTCATCATGGGTTGCGCCACGCCTGAAGGCGCCACCGGTTCCAACATCGCGCGCCAGATCGCCCTGCGCGCCGGCCTGCCGGTCACCACCTCGGGCATGACCATCAACCGCTTCTGCTCGTCGGGCCTGCAGACCATCGCCACCGCCGCCCAGCGCATCATCGCGGGCGAGGGCGACGTGTACGTGGCCGGTGGCGTCGAGAGCATCTCGTGCGTGCAGAACGAAGCCAACACGCACATGCTGGCCGACCCGTGGCTCGTGAAGCACAAGCCCGAGATCTACTGGAACATGCTGCAGACCGCCGAGCAGGTCGCCAAGCGCTACAACATCGGCCGCGACGCCATGGACGAGTACGGCGCACAGAGCCAGCAGCGCGCCACCGCCGCGCTCGAAGCCGGCCTCTTCAAGGCTGAAATCGCCCCGATCACCGTGCTGGCCGGCGTGGCCGACCCCGTGATGGGCCTGCGCACCAAGGAAGTCACGATCGAGAACGACGAGGGCATCCGCCCCGGCACGACCAAGGAAGGCATCAGCGGCATCCGCTCGGCCATGCCCGGCGGCCTGATCTCGGCCGGCAACGCCAGCCAGTTCTCCGACGGCGGCGGCGCCTGCGTGGTGGTCGACGAGAAGTACGCGCAGCAAAAGGGCCTGAAGCCCCTGGGCCGCTTCCTCGGTTTTGCCGTGGCCGGCTGCGAGCCCGACGAAATGGGCATCGGCCCGGTCTTCGCCATTCCCAAGGTGCTCAAGCGCCTGGGCCTCACGGTCAACGACATCGACCTGTGGGAACTGAACGAAGCCTTCGCCGTGCAGGTCATCTACTGCCGCGACAAGCTGGGCATTCCGGGCGACCGCCTGAACGTGAACGGCGGCGCCATCGCCGTGGGTCACCCCTACGGCGTGAGCGGCCAGCGCCTCACGGGCCACGCGCTCATCGAAGGCAAGCGCCGCGGCGCCAAGAAGGTCGTGGTCACGATGTGCATCGGCGGCGGCATGGGCGCTGCGGGCGTGTTCGAGGTCCTGTAACCATGTCCGGCTTGGGCAATGACCAGGAGGTCTCGCCCGAAGCCGTCCTGGCCTACGGCCGCAGCGTGCTGGCCGCGCAGCCCTTCAGCGTGCTGATCGGCGCCGAGCTGCATGCGCTCGCGCCGGGCCATGCAGAGCTTCAGCTGCCGCTCGGCGCGCAGCTGAAGCAGCAGCACGGTTTCGCCCATGGCGGCATCGTGAGCTACATGGCCGACAACGCGCTGACCTTTGCCGGCGGCAGCGCCTTGCGCGTGCCGGTCGTGACCTCCGAATTCAAGATCAACTACGTGCGGCCCGCCATCGGCCAGCGGCTGATTGCGCGCGCCCGGGCCGTGCACACCGGCAGCTCGCAGGCCGTGTGCACCTGCGAGGTGGTGGCGGTGGCCGACGACGGCACCGAGAAGCTCTGCGCGCTGGCGCAGGGCACCATCGCCAAGCTGCCCGATTCCCCGAAGAAGACTTCGTCGCCCGCGAAGTCGTAGCCTGAAGAAGACATCACCATGAGCCTGCGTCCCACCCTCGATTTTCTGCTCTACGACTGGCTCGACGCCGAGAAGCTCAACCAGAGCGAGCGTTTTGCCGACCACTCGCGCGAGACCTTCGACGCCGTGCTCGACACCTGCGAGCGCATCGCGCGTGAAAAGTACGCGCCGTTCAACCGCACCGTCGACACGCAGGAACCGCATTTCGATGGCGAGAAGGTCGTCCTGCCGCAAGCCACGCACGACGCGCACAAGGCCTTCGTCGAGTCCGGCATGCTGAGTGCCGCCCAGGACTACGAGATCGGCGGCATGCAGCTGCCCTACACGGTGCAGGCCGCGGCCAACAGCTTCTTCGCGATGGCCTCGGTGAGCATCGGCTCGAACATGCTCACCAGCGGCAACGCCAACCTGCTCATGGTGCACGGCACCGAGAAGCAGAAAGAGGTGTTCGCCAAGAATGAATTCTCGGGCCGCTGGGCCGGCACCATGTGCCTGTCGGAACCGCAGGCCGGCTCGTCGCTGAGCGACGTGGCCACGCGTGCCGTTCCCGACGGTGACGACTTCCAGGACGACCCGCTGGGCCCGCGCTACCGCCTCACGGGCAACAAGATGTGGATCTCGGCCGGCGACCACGAGCTGACCGAGAACATCGTGCACATCGTGCTGGCCAAGATCCCCGACGAGAACGGCAAGCTCATTCCGGGCACGCGCGGCATTTCGCTGTTCATCGTGCCCAAGCGCATGGTGGACACGCAGGGCGAACTCACCGGCGAGCGCAACGACGTGGCGCTGGCAGGCCTCAACCACAAGCTCGGCTGGCGCGGCACCACCAACACGCTGCTGAACTTCGGCGAAGGCAAGTACCCGGTCGGCGGCAAGGCCGGCGCGGTGGGCTACCTGGTCGGCGAGCCCGGCAAGGGCCTGCACTGCATGTTCCACATGATGAACGAGGCCCGCATCGGCGTCGGCACCGCCGCCACCATGCTCGGCATGGCCGGCTACTACGCCTCGCTCGACTACGCCAAGAGCCGCCCGCAGGGCCGGCTGGTGAAGAAACCCGAAGCCGCCGGCGCGGCCGTGGCCAAGGACTCGGCCGCGCCGCAGGTGCGCATCATCGAGCACGCCGACGTGCGCCGCATGCTGCTTGCCCAGAAGGCGTACTGCGAGGGCGCGCTGGCGCTGGAGCTGTACTGCGCCCGCCTGGTCGACACGCAAAAAACCGGCGACGCCGCGCAGGCCGACGACGCCCGCCTGCTGCTGGAGGTGCTCACGCCCATCGCCAAGAGCTGGCCCAGCGAGTGGTGCCTGGAGGCCAATTCGCTGGCGATCCAGGTGCACGGCGGCTACGGCTACACGCGCGATTTCCCGGTGGAGCAGTACTGGCGCGACAACCGCCTGAACATGATCCACGAGGGCACGCACGGCATCCAGGCGGCCGACCTGCTGGGCCGCAAGGTGCTGATGGAAAAGGGCCGCGGCCTGCAGCTGCTGGCCGGGCGCGCCACCGAGACCATCGGCCGCGCCGCCAAGGTGCCCGCGCTGGCGCCGCACGCCAAGGCGCTGGGTGCCGCGCTGCAGCGCATCGGCAGCGCCACCGAGGCTGCCTGGTCCACCGGCGACCCGGCCGACGCGCTGGCCAACGCCGTGCCCTACATGCAGGCCTTCGGCCACACGGTGCTGGCCTGGATCTGGCTCGACGTGGCGCTGCGGGCCCTGGAAATCGACGCACAGAAGGCGAGGGCGGTAACAGCTGGCAAGATCGGCGCCACGGACTATTTCTTCCACTACGAGCTGCCGAAAATCGGTGCCTGGCTCCAGGTGGTCGAAACCCGTGACCCGACCTGTACCGCTTTGCCCGAGGACGCTTTCTGACAATGGCCAACGCCGCCCCGAACTCACCCCCGCCCGCCGCTCAACCGCCGAAACCTCCCAAGCCGCATGCGCGGCTCGAGAAGTGGATCTGGATCCTGATCTACGGCGGCCTGTTCCTCGTGATCCTGGGCATCGCCACGGGCCGCACCGAGCCCGCGCTGGGCTGGTCGATGGCAGTGCCCGGCGGCGTGGTCGCCGCGGTGGGCGTCGTGCTCATCTACGTGCGTTCGCGGCTCAAGTAAAAAAACAAGGCAAGGACCGACCATGCTCAAGCACATCGTGATGTGGAAGTTCAAGGAGCACGCCGAGGGCGCCGACAAGGCGACCAACCTGCTCAAGGCCAAGGCGCTGCTCGATGCCTGCGCGACGCTCTCGCCCGGCACGCACCGTTTCGAGGTGGTCATCGCCCAGCCCGGGCTCGAGGCCACCTACGACCTGATCCTCAATTCGGAATTCACCGACGCCGCCGCGCTGGCGGCCTATGCGGACCATCCCCAGCACGTGGCGCTCAAGCCCTTCATCGGCGCCGTGCGCGAAGCCCGCCAGTGCATGGACTATGAGCTCTGAACCCCACGCGCCCGACGCCACGGCCTCACCGGCCGAGCGGCGGGCGTTCGGCCGTGCGCAGCGCCAGCGCTGTGGGCTCGGCCAGTGGGCGCAGGTGCCCCGGCCCGACGCGGGCGACCGCGATCCGCTCGGCTGGCTGAAGGCCTCCAACCGCGGCCGCGTGCCCGAGCTGGTGCCGGTGCGCCACGGCCGCATGCTGGTCAGCCCCTTCACGTTTTACCGCGGGGCCGCCAGCCTGATGGCGAACGACCTCGCCAGGCTGCCGCACAGCGGCATCGCGACGCAGCTGTGCGGCGATGCGCACCTCGCAAACTTCGGCTTCTTTGCCAGCCCCGAGCGGGCGCTGGTCTTCGACATCAATGATTTCGACGAAACCCTGCAAGGGCCCTTCGACTGGGACGTGCGCCGGCTGGCCACCTCGTTCGTGGTGGCCGCGCGCGACCGGGGTTTCAAGCCGCGCATCGGGCGCGAGGCCGTGCAGCAGCTGGCCGAGGCCTACCGCGACCGCATGCGGGCCTTCGCGCGCATGGACACGCTGGAGGCCTGGTACGCGCGGCTCACGTCGCAAACCCTGCTGAAGCTCGGCGCCGAAGACGCGACCGAGCTCGCGGTCATCAAGAAGGCGCGCCGCAGCACCTCGCGCGTGTTCGCCGACAGCGCGACCGAGACGGTCGACGGCCGCCTCATGATCCGCGACCAGCCGCCTTTCGTGTACCACGACGCCCGTGCGACGGCGCGGGAGATCAAGCGCTTCCGCGCCGGGCTGCCGGCCTTCCTGGCGCAGTACCGCGCCAGCCTGCCGCCCGAGCGCCAGCGGCTGTTCGACCGCTACGAGCTGCACGACGTCGCGGTGCTCACGCCCGGCGTCGGCTCGGTCGGCCGGCGCTGCTTCCTGCTGCTGTTCGTGGCTGACCGCGCGCACCCGCTGTTCCTGCAGTGCAAGGAGGCCGGCGAGTCGGTGCTCGAAGCCCCGCTGGGCGCGGCACCTGGCACGACGTCGCCGGGCCAGCGCGTGGTGCAGGGCCAGCGGCTGGCACAGGCCGCCAGCGACGTCTTCCTGGGCTGGGCCCAGGGACCGGGCGGGCGCGGCTTCTACGTGCGGCAGCTGCGCGACATGAAGGCCTCCTACAAGCTCGAGGACTTCAAGCCGGTCGACCTGCTCGAGTTCGCCGAGGCCTGCGGCTACAGCCTGGCCCGCGCGCATGCCAAGGGCGGCGACGCCTGGGCCATCGACGGCTACCTGGGGCGCTCCAGGAGCTTCAACACGGCGCTCGCCGATTTCGCCGAAGGCTATGCCGACGTGAACCAGGCCGACTGGCGCCGGCTGAAAAAAGCCGTGGCCACCGGCAAGGCCGCCGCCGTCGAGGCGGACGACACCGCGTCCTGACGGCCCGAAGCCACCGCCTTCACCGCCAACGCAACCCTCTTCTTTCATCATCCACACCGGAGACACCGACATGACGAAGCCCCGCACCACCCAACAGCTGTTCGACCTCACGGGTCAAACGGCGCTCATCACCGGCGGCTCGCGCGGCCTGGGCTTGCAGATGGCCCATGCTTTGGGCGAAGCCGGCGCGAAGATCATGCTGAGCTCGCGCAAGGCCGACGACCTGGAGCAGGCCGCCGCCGAGCTGCAGGCCGCCGGCATCGACGCGCGCTGGATCGCCGCCGACTGCTCCAAGGAAGAAGACACCCGCCGCCTGGCCGACGAGACCCTGCAGCGCATGGGCGGCGTCGACATCCTCATCAACAATGCCGGCGCCAGCTGGGGTTCGCCGGCCGAGAGCCACCCCGTCGAAGCCTGGGACAAGGTGATGAACCTCAACGTGCGCGGCTACTTCATCCTGGCGCAGCAGGTTGCCAACGGCTACATGATCCCGAAGAAGCGCGGGCGCATCATCAACATCGCCTCGATCGCGGGCCTGAACGGCAACCCGCCCGGCATGCAGACGCTGGCCTACAACACCTCGAAGACCGCGGTGATCGGCTTCACGAAGACGCTGGCCGCCGAATGGGGCAAGTACAACATCAACGTCAACGCGATCTGCCCGGGCTTCTTCATGACGAAGATGGCGGCCGGCCTGATCAAGACCCTGGGCGAAGAGCACATGGCCGCTTCGGCACCGCTGGGCCGCCTGGGCGACGACGAAGACCTGAAGGGCCTGACGCTGCTGTACGCGAGCGATGCCGGCAAGCACATCACCGGCCAGTGGGTCGCGGTCGATGGCGGCGTGAGCGTGGTGCTGGGTGCGGCCTGACATGTCCGATTCGCCTGAAAAGTCCAGCGACATCAACATCCGCTCGTACACGAGCCAGATTCCGTTCGCGCGCCACCTCGGCTTCGAGCTCACGAAGTTCGAGGACGGCCAGTCCGAGATCATCTACACCGCCAAGCCCGAGCACCTGAACACCTTCGACGTGACGCACGGCGGCGCCTGCATGACGCTGCTCGACATCGCCATGGCAGCCGCCGCGCGCAGCGTGGCGCCCGAGACCGGCGTGGTCACCATCGAGATGAAGACCAGCTTCATGCAGCCCTCGGTCGGCCCGCTGCACGCGCGCGGCACGCTGCTGCATCGCACCGCGACGCTGGCCTTCACCGAAGCCAAGATCTACGACGAGCAGGAGCGCGTGTGCGCCCATGCCACCGGCACCTTCAAGTACGTGAAGCGCCGGCTGCCGACCGGCCCCGCGAGCGCGAACGCGATGCGCCCGCCATCCACCGACTGACATCCCATTTCCCCGGAGACTTCCATGCCCACCAACAAGCAGATCCACCTCGACAACCGCCCCGAGGGCGAAGCCACGGCCAGCAACTTCAAGCTGGTGACTGTCGAGACGCCCGCGCTCGCCGACAACCAGGTGCTGGTGCGCCACCACTACATGAGCCTCGATCCGTACATGCGTGGGCGCATGAACGACTCGAAGAGCTACGCGCAGCCGCAACCCGTGGGCCAGGTGTTCCAGGGCGGCACGGTCGGCGAGGTGGTCGAGAGCAAGCACCCCAAGTTCGCCGTGGGCGACAAGGTCGTCGGCTTTGGCGGCTGGCAGGAATACAGCGTGGTCGATGCCTCGCAGCCCGGCGCGCTGAAGAAGGTCGACACCACGCACGTGCCGCTGTCGCATTACCTCGGCGCCGTGGGCATGCCCGGCGTGACGGCCTGGTACGGCCTCGTGAAGATCATCGCGCCCAAGGCCGGTGAAACCGTGGTCATCACGGCCGCCAGCGGCGCCGTGGGCAGCGCCTTCGGCGCGCTGGCCAAGGCACGCGGCTGCCGCGTGGTCGGCATTGCGGGCGGCCCCGACAAGTGCAAGTACGTGACCGACGAGCTCGGCTTCGACGCCTGCATCGACTACCGCCAGCACCCCGACGTGAAGACCATGAGCGCCGCGCTCAAGGAAGCCTGCCCGAACGGCATCGACGGCTACTTCGAGAACGTCGGCGGCTACATCTTCGACGCCGTGCTGCTGCGCACCAACGCTTTCGCGCGCGTGGCGCTGTGCGGAATGATCGCGGGCTACGACGGCCAGCCGCTGCCGCTGGCGAACCCGGCGCTGATCCTCATCAACCGCCTGAAGATCGAGGGCTTCATCGTCAGCGAGCACATGGAGGTGTGGCCCGAGGCGCTGACCGAACTCGGCACGCTGGTGGGCACGGGCAAGCTCAAGCCGCGCGAGTCGGTGGCGCAGGGCATCGAAGCTGCCCCTGAAGCCTTCCTGGGTTTGCTCAAGGGCAAGAATTTCGGCAAGCAACTCGTCAAGCTGATCTGATGCACTGAAACGCACGGCAAGGAGGCCGGTCATGGACACGACGCACGAGGTCTTCAACCAGCCCACGCCGCTGGTCGACTACAACCTCTTCGACACCCACCGCTCCCTGCGCGATGCGCTGAAGTTCAACGCGCCCGCGCTGCAGACCACGCAGCTGCACGAGCTGGGCGCCACCCTCGGTTCGGCCGCCATGCAGGCGCATGCGCGGCTGGCCAACATCCACACGCCCGAACTCCATACGCACGACCGCTTCGGCCGTCGCGTCGACGAGGTGGAGTTCCATCCGAGCTAC
Source organism: Variovorax sp. GW460-12-1-14-LB1 (assembly GCF_059423605.1). Lineage (NCBI taxonomy): Bacteria > Pseudomonadati > Pseudomonadota > Betaproteobacteria > Burkholderiales > Comamonadaceae > Variovorax > Variovorax sp. GW460-12-1-14-LB1. The sequence goes on along the minus strand of NZ_JBWKYF010000002.1, from coordinate 105,851 downwards.
CACGCGCTGATGACTACCGCAGTGGGCGCGGGCCTGCACGGCACGCCGTGGACCGGCACATCCGCCTCGCCGCACGTGCTGCGCGCGGCGGGCTTCATGCTCTTCACCGAGCTGGAGCCGTCCATCCTGTGCCCGATCTCGATGACCTACGCCGTCACGCCCGCCTTGCGCGGCAACGCAGGCGTGCATGCCGACTGGGGCCCGAAGCTCGCCAGCCTCTGGTACGACCCCGCGCTCAAGCCGCTGCACGACAAGCCCGGCGTGACCATGGGCATGGGCATGACCGAGAAGCAGGGCGGCTCCGACGTGCGGGCCAACACCACGCAGGCCGTGCGCGACGGCAGCGACGCCTGGGGCGAGCGCTACGCGATCACGGGCCACAAGTGGTTCTTCTCGGCGCCGATGTGCGACGCCTTCCTCATCCTCGCGCAGGCACCGGCCGGGTTGTCGTGCTTCTTCCTGCCGCGCGTGTTGCCCGATGGTTCGCGCAACGCCATCCACATCCAGCGCCTGAAGGACAAGCTCGGCAACAAGGCCAACGCCAGCTCCGAGGTCGAGTTCCACGGCGCCAGCGCCTGGCTGGTGGGCGAGGAGGGCCGCGGCATTCCGCAGATCCTCGAGATGGGCACGATGACGCGGCTCGACTGCTCGCTCGGCACCAGCGGCCTCATGCGCCAGGCACTGGGCATCGCGCTGAACCACACGGCGCAGCGCCAGGCCTTCGGCAAGCCGCTGGTCGAACAGCCGCTCATGAAGAACGTGCTGGCCGACCTCGCGCTCGAAAGCGAAGCCGCCACCGCCCTGGCGATCCGCCTTGCGCGGGCCTTCGACCGCCAGGCCGACGCGCACGAAAACCTGATGGCGCGCCTGCTCACGCCGGTCGCCAAGTTCTGGATCTGCAAGCGCGGCAGCCACTTCGCGCAGGAGGCCATGGAGTGCCTGGGCGGCAACGGCTACGTGGAAGAGGGCGGCGAGGGCATCGTCGCGCGCATCTACCGCGAGATGCCGCTCAACTCCATCTGGGAGGGCGCCGGCAACATCATGGCGCTCGACCTGCTGCGCGGCCTGCGCAAGGGCGACGCCGTGGCCGCGCTGGCGCACGAGCTGGCCCCGGCGCGCGGCCAGCAAGCCGCCCTCGACCGCCTGGCCGACGCCTTGCCCGCACGCATCGAGGCCATGGCCTCCGAGACCGAGGCGCGCCGCCTGGCACAAGACGTGGCGCTGGCCGTGCAGGCCGCCTTGCTGGTGCAGACCGCGCCCGCCGCCGTGGCCGATGCCTTCTGCGCCTCGCGCCTGGGCGGCGACTGGGGCCAGGCCTTCGGCACGCTGGGCGCGGGCACCGATTTCGATTCGATCATCCAGCGGGCACAGCCGCGCTGACCACCCACAAGAACACCTCCACGAAAGACGCCATGGCCGACCTCATCCTTCACCACTACACCACCTCGCCGTTCTCGGAAAAGGTGCGCACGATCCTCGGCGCCAAGCAGCTGGCGTGGAAGTCGGTCTTCATTCCGCCGATCATGCCCAAGCCCGACGTCGAAGTGCTCACGGGCGGCTACCGCAAGACGCCGTTCCTGCAGATAGGCGCCGACATGTACTGCGACAGCGCGCTCATCGCCGACGTTCTGGAGCACCTGCAGCCCGAGCCCACGCTCTACCCGCAGCCCGAGAAGGGCATGTCGCGCATCCTCGCGCAGTGGGCCGACACCTCGCTGTTCTGGGCCGCGATGGCCTGGAGCCTGCAGCCCAAAGGCGCCGCCGAGGTGTTCGCCAAGGCGCCGCCCGAAGCCATCAAGGCCTTCGGCGAAGACCGCGGCAAGATGAGCGCCGGCAACATGACGCGCCTGCGCCCGGCCGACGCCACCGGCGCCTACAAGTCGTACCTGCGCCGCCTGTCGGACATGCTTGACGACAAGCCCTTCCTGCTGGGCGAAGTGCCGTGCATCGCCGACTTCTCGGCCTACCACCCGCTGTGGTACACGCGCCGCATCGAGGCGGTGAAGGGCATCCTCGATCTGACGCCCGCGGTGCTCGACTGGATGGACCGCATGGCGGCCATCGGCCACGGCACCTCGTCGAAGTTCTCCAGCGACGAGGCCATCGCCGTCGCCAAGGCCGCCACGCCGCACACGCTGCTGACCGACAGCACCTTCCAGGACGACCATGGCATTGCGCTGGGCAGCGCCGTCACCATCCGCGCCGAGAGCTTCGGCCTCGAGGAGACGGCGGGCACGCTGGTGGCCGCCACGCGCACGCACTACACGCTGGAGCGCAGCAGCGAGCGCACGGGCACGGTGCATGTGCACTTTCCGCGCATCGGCTATGTGTTGAAGAAAGCCGAGGCCTGATGAGCGAAAGATCCGCGTGCGACGGGCACCTTCGTGACTGCGCCGGCGCGCGTTCCGTATTTCAATAGGGGCTTCCGCTTCAACGTCAGACACATTCAAAGCAAGAAGGACACCGGCAAATGATCCAGGACTTCAAGGGCAAGACCGCCGTACTCACCGGCGCAGGCTCGGGCTTCGGCCTCGAATGCGCGCGCATCGGCGCCGCCCGCGGCATGAACCTCGTGCTGGTCGACGTGCAGCAGGACGCACTCGACAAGGCCAAGGCCGAGATGGAAGCCCTGGGCGTCCAGGTGCTGGCGCGCAAGGTCGACGTGTCCGACGCGGCCCAGATGGAAGCGCTGGCCGCCGCCGTCAAGGAACGCTTCGGCGCGCCGCACTTCGTGTTCAACAACGCCGGCGTGGGCGCCGGCGGCCTGGTGTGGGAAAACACCGTGGCCGACTGGGAATGGGTGCTGGGCGTCGACCTGTGGGGCGTGATCCACGGCGTGCGCCTGTTCACGCCGATGATGCTCGAGGCTGCTGCCAAGGACCCGGGCTACCGCGGCCACATCACCAACACCGCCAGCATGGCCGGCCTGCTCACACCGCCCAACATGGGCATCTACAACGCGGCCAAGGCCGCCGTCGTGAGCCTGACTGAAACCATGTACCAGGACCTGAACCTGGTCACCGACCAGATCGGCGCCAGCCTGCTGTGCCCGTACTTCGTGCCCACCGGCATCACGAGCAGCGAGCGCAACCGTCCGAACGCACCGAAGGACACCGAACTCACCAAGAGCCAGCTCATCGGCCAGGCCATGAGCAACAAGGCGGTGAGCAGCGGCAAGATCACGGCCGCCGAGGTGGCGCACAAGGTGTTCGAAGCCATCAGCGACAACCAGTTCTACGTGTTCAGCCACCCCAAGGCACTGGGCAACGTGAAGAGCCGCATGGAGAACATCGTGTCGATCACCAACCCGGCCGACCCGTTCCTGGAGCGCCCCGAGATCGGCCAGAAGCTGCGCGAGCAGCTGCGCTCAGCCTGATCCCTTCCTGAGGCGGCCCCTCGCGGGCCGCCTTCAGCCGGCCTGCACCTTCGCCTGCAGGTCGCGCACCAATTGCTCGATGCCCGACAACGCCTCGGCCATCGACCGTTCCAGCAGGTCGCCGCGGTCTTCCGCATGCTCGACCGCGATGTCGTGCACCTCGCGCAGCCCGACCAGGCCCAGCGCGGCCTTCACGCCCGGCACCAGGAAATTCAGATGCGCCTGCATCCCGCCGGGCCCGAAGCCGCTGCTGCCGTGCGCGGTGAGCAGCACCGTGCGGCGCGGGCGCTCGGCCAGCAGCGGCACGTAGGGGTCGTCCAGGCTCGGGTCCATGTCGAAGGTCTCGCCGACGCGCACGATGTTGTCGATCCACGCCTTCACGGTGGCCGGGGCGCTGTAGTTGTACATGGGCGTGCCCATCACGATCACGTCGGCGCGGCGCAGTTCGGCAATGAAGGTGTCGCTCTCGGCCAGCACCTCGTGCATCCAGGGTTCGCGCGCTTCGGCGGGCGTGTAGGCGCAGTGGATCCAGTCGCCGGTGACCGCCTGCGGCGGCGCGATGCCGAAGTCGCGGTAGATCACCTCGTCGTGCGGGCGGGCCGCCTGCCAGGAGCTGACGAAGTGGTGGCTCAGGCGGCGCGAATGCGAGCCGTGGACGACGGCGCCCGAACGGCCGGAACGGGGGCTGGCATCGATGTGGAGCAGGGTGGTGGTGGTCATGGCGTGGTCCTCGGTTGGATGAAGGGAATTCAGCTGTCTGCTTGACACGGTTCCCAATCTATCGAAGCATCCATGGCCGGACAAACGACGAATTTTTCTCGCTGCAGAAAATTCAATTCATCTATCAGCACGCCATGGCCCTCCTGCATTCCCTGCCTCCGCTGGCCTCGCTGCGCGCCTTCGAGGCCGCCGCGCGCCATTGCAGCGCCAAGCTCGCGGCGAACGAGCTGTCGGTCACGCCCACGGCCATCAGCCACCAGGTGCGACAGCTCGAAGAGTCGCTGGGCGTGGCGCTGTTCGTGCGCCAGCCGCGCCAGCTCGTGCTGACGCCGCAGGGCCGCGAGCTGCAGGCGGTGCTGAGCGATTCGTTCAGCGCCATGGCCCAGGCGGTGGCGCGCCTGCGTGCGCCGCCCGAACGCAGCGCCATCACGCTGTCGACCACGCCCGCCGTCGCCGCGCGCTGGCTGCTGCCGCGCGTGGGGGCGCTGCGCGCGGCGCACCCCCGGCTCGACCTGCGCATCCACGCCTCGCACGACGCGGTGCCGCTGGACGGCCTCACGGCCGACGTCGCCATCCGCTACGGCAAGGGCCAGTGGCCGGGCCTCGTGGCCGAGAAGCTGTTCGACACCGTCTTCGCGCCGGCCTGCAGTCCCGCACTCAAGCTGCGCCGCCCGGCCGACCTCGTGAAGCACACGCTGCTGCATTTCGCGGTGCCGAACAGCAAGACCCAGCCGGGCACCTGGGCCGCGTGGCAGCAGGTGGCCCAGGTGCCCGGCCTGGACGTGTCGGCCGGCCCCGTGTTCTCCGACGAGACCCACACCGTCTCGGCCGCGCTGCAGGGGCAGGGCGTGGCGCTGATGGGCCTGGCGCTCATCGCGGACGAGCTGCGCGCGGGCAACCTGGTGCAGCCCTTCGGGCCGGTGCTGCAGGGCTCGCCGTTCTACCTGGTGTGCCCGCAGGCGCGACGCGACGATCCGAACGTGGCGGCGGTGTTCGAGTGGGTGAAGGGGCTGTCGCCGCTGGACGCCGGCAGGGTCTGAATCACGGCAGCGACACAATCGCGTTCATCGCCGTTTCGTTCCCCCTTCTCATGCGAACTTCCTCGACTTCTTCCCTCCTGCAGATCCAGAATCTGCGCTTCGCGTACCCCGACCAGCCTGCGTTGGCCAAGGGCTGGTCTGCCACTGTGGGCGAGGGCGTCACGCTGCTGTACGGCGACACCGGCAGCGGCAAGTCGACCTTGCTGCGCGTGCTGGCGGGCCAGCAGCCCGCATCGGCCGGGCAACTGCGCGCGGCCGGCGTGGCGCTCGACGCCGAGCCCACGGCCTACCGGCGCCAGGTCTTCTTCTGCGAGCCGGCGTCGGAAGCCTTCGACGCGCTCAGCGTGCAGGCCTGCACGGCCTTGCTGGGCGAGGGCGATGTGGGGTTCGACAAGGCCGAGTGGCAGCGCCTGGTCGAGGCCTTCTCTCTCGTGCCGCACCTGGAAAAGCAGATGTTCATGCTGTCGACCGGTTCACGCCGCAAGGTCGGGCTGGCCGCCGCACTCGCATCGGGACGGCCCGTGGTGCTGCTGGACGATCCGGTCGGTGCGCTCGATGCGCGTTCGATCCACGGCCTGTGGCAGGCGATCGAACGGCGCGTTGCGCAGCCGGGGCGGGCGGTGGTCGTGGCGAGCAGCGAGCGCGTCACGGAGGTGCCGCTGGCCGCCTGCATCGAGCTGCCGCTGGGTTGATCAGCGGCGCGGTGTCGCCATCACGTGGTTGTCGTGCGGCTTTCCGCCGAGCATGAACTGCGTGAGTCCCATCGCCATCAGCCCCTGCGTTTCGTAGAACGCGACGGCGCGCGGGTTCTTCGCGTACACCGCGAGCCACAGGCCGTCGCTGCCCGTGCGTGCGTGCGCGGCGCTGCGGGCTTCGCGCAGCAGCATTGACCCGACGCCGCTGCGCTGAAAAGGTGACTGCACGTAGAGCGTGCGAAGTTCCGTGTCGCAGCCCGGCACCAGCGGCTGCGCGGCACCGAACTGCAGCAGCGCATAGCCCACGAGCTGGTCGCCGACCTGCGCCACGCGTAGCGCGACCTGGGGCGACTCGGACCACGCGGCGAACGCCGCCGGCGTGAAGGTCGAGAGCACGTAGCGCCCGAGCACGTCGTTCACGCCGTCGGTGGCGTAGGTGTCGAGCCAGACCTGGATCGCGAGCGCGGCAAGCGTGTGCGCGTCGGCTGCGGTGGCGGGGCGGAGGGTGACAGGTGGACGGTTCATGGTGCGGCGCATTCTGCGGCAAGCGCGTCACGCCGACTGCAGCGCCGACCGGAACCGGCTCGGCGGCGCACCGGCCGACTTGCGCATCAACCGCCGCAGCGCCGTGGCGTCCTCGTAGCCGACCTGCGCCGCGACCTGCTCGATGGTCATGCGGCTGCTCTCGATGAGCAGGCGCGCGCGGTTCAGCCGCACGCTCTGCACCAGCGCCAGCGCCCCCAGCCCGGTGGCGGCGCGCACGCGGCGGGCCAGCGTGCGCTGCGACATCGCGAACTCTTCGGCCAGCGCGGCCACGCTGGGCGGCGCGGGCAGCGCGGCCTCGATGCGCCGCGTGAGGCGCGCGACCAGTTCGTTGCCGTTGGACAGCATCGACGGCACGACGAACGGGGCCTGCGCCTGGCGGCCGTCGATCAGCAGCACCTTGCTCACCGCCTCGGCCAGCGCGGGGCCGAAGCGCGTGCGCAGCAGGTGCAGCATGAGGTCCGACTGCGCAAAGGCCGCGCCCGCGGTGCTCACCGGCCCGTCGGCACAGACCATGCGGTCGGCATCGACATGGCAGGCCGGTTCGAGCCGGCGCAGCTCGGGCGCCAGCCACCATGAGGTGGTGACGCGGCGCCGCGCCAGCAGGCCAGCTGCCTGCAGCAGGAACACGGCCGAGCACGAGGCCGCGACCGCGCCGCCGCGTGCGGCATGGCGCCGCACCGCATCGATGGCGGCGCGGGCGTGGTCGTCGGTCAGGCGCAGTGCGAGGTCGGCCGGCTTGTCGACGCCGAGGCCGGGCACGATCCACGTCGAGCCGTCGGCGCGCGCGCGGCGGGGCATGGCGAGGGTGTCGATCTGCAGCCCGTTGCTCAGCGGCACGCTGCCGCCGTCGGGCGACACCACGCGCCAGGTGGGGCGGGGCATCTGGTGGCGCGGCGCGAGCGTGGCGGCGGCCGCCAGCACGTCGAGCGTGACGGCGGTGCTGGTGGCGAAGCTGCCCGGAAGGACGAGAACGGTGAAATCGTGCATGGCAGAAAACGCCCGATAGGCGTCTGAATGGACACTGGCAGTCTAGTGCGTGCTCGGGTGCAATGGGGATCGTCGCAACACCGAAAGTGCCTTCGTGTCCCACATCCTTTCCCTTGCGCCTCACGGTGCCCACCTGCACGCCCGGAAGGTCTTGCCATGACCGACCCGCTCGATGACTTCACCCGCCGCGAGATCACGCTCGACGGCGCCACCAAGGCGGTCTACGTGGCCGGCACCGGCCCGGCCGTGATCGTGATGACCGAGATGCCCGGCATCAGCCCGCACGTGGCGCGTTTCGCCCGCTGGGTGCGCGACGCCGGCTTCACGGTCTACATGCCGTCGATGTTCGGCCGCGACGGCGCGGTGCCGGATGCGGAGGAGGGCAAGGCCGTGTTCCAGCGCGCCTGCGTGAGCGCCGAGTTCCGCGCCTTCGCGGGCAACGCCTCGAGCCCGGTGACGCAGTGGCTGCGCGCGCTCGCGCGGCTGGCGCATGCGGAGTGCGGCGGGCCGGGCGTGGGCGCCATCGGCATGTGCTTCACCGGCAACTTCGCGCTCACCATGATGCTGGAGCCAGCGGTGCTGGCGCCCGTGCTGTCGCAGCCGTCGCTGCCGCTGGACAACCCCGGCGGCATCGAGATCTCGCCGGAAGAGATCGCCCAGGTCCGCCAGCGCCTGGAGCGCGACGACCTGACGGTGATGGCCTACCGCTTCGAGGGCGACCGCTTCTGCCGGGCCCAGCGTTTCGCGGCGTATGCGGACGCATTGGGCGATCGCTTCGTGGCCCGCGTGCTGCCCGATAGCGCGGCCAACACGCGCGACCTGCCGTCGTTCTTCTCGCAGGTGGTGGCGAGCCCGCACAGCGTGGTGACGGCCCACCTCATCGATGAGGCGGGCCAGCCGACGATTGCGGCGCGCGACGAGATCCTTTCGTTCTTCGCGCGCCGCCTTGGGGTGCAGGATCAGGCCCGTGCCGAGGCGCCGTCGGCCGGGAGCTGACCGGTCTTCTGTGCACGACGGTCGAGCGCACGGCTCCACAGCGCGATCGCCAGGCCCACGAGCGTGAGCAGCGCGGCCACCCAGCCCAGCGCGCGCAGCCCCGGACCATGGTCGATCGTCACGCCGCCGACCCAGGCACCGAGCGCGTTGCCGAGGTTGAAGGCCGCGATGTTCAGGCTCGAGGCGAGGTTCTGGCCCGCGCCCGAAGCCTTCTCGAGCACGCGCAGCTGCATCGGCGCCACGGTGGCGAACGAGGCCACGCCGAGCAGGCCGACGAAGACCACAGCGGTGAACGGCGTGCCGATGGTGAACTGCATCGCACCGAGCACCACGGCCAGCGCCACCAGCGTGCCGAGCACGGCGGCCATCGGCGCGCGGTCGGCCAGCTTGCCGCCCAGGATGTTGCCGACGGCCAGGCCGCCGCCGAACACCAGCAGGACCGGCGACACGGCCGATTCCGACAGGCCGGTGACCTGCGTCAGCAGCGGCTGGATGTAGGTGTAGACCACGAACACGCCGGCAAAGCCGAGCACCGTCATCGCCAGGCCCAGCAGCACCTGCGGGCGGGCGAGCACGGCGATCTCTTCGCGCAGCGGTGCGGGCTTGGCCTCGCCCTTCATGCGGGGCACGAAGGCCGCGAGCACCACGAAGGCCAGCACGCCGATCAGCGTCACCGCCCAGAAGGTCGAGCGCCAGCCCAGCTGCAGGCCCAGCCATGCGCCGGCCGGCACGCCCAGCAGCGTGGCGGCGGTGAGGCCGGTGAACATGATCGCGATGGCCGAGGCACGGCGCTCGGGCGCCACGAGGCCGGTGGCGACCACCGAGCCGACACCGAAGAAGGTGCCGTGCGCCAGCGAGGTGATGACGCGCGCGGTCATCAGCATTTCGTAGTTGGGCGCCAGCGCACAGGCGAGGTTGCCGAGCGTGAAGATCGCCATCAGCGCGAGCAGCACGGTCTTGCGCGGTAGCTTGCGGGTGGCGATGGTGAGCACGGGCGCGCCGACCGCGACGCCGAGCGCGTAGCCCGAGATCAGCAGGCCGGCGGCCGTGATGGAGACGTGCAGATCCGTCGACACCTGCAGGAGCAGGCCCATGATGACGAATTCGGTGGTGCCTATTCCGAAGGCACCGGCGGTGAGGGCAAGAAGAGCGATGGGCATGATGCCTGTACTGTGCGGACGATCGGCCTCGATGACTAGAATGCCGCCAGTACATGCACTTGTGAATTCAAGTCACAGAAAAGGAAGGCCATGCCGCGCATCGACGTCAACCGCTCCGGTGAAATGGAGGCCTTCGTTCAGGTGGTGGAGGCGGGCGGTTTCTCGGCGGCGGCGCGGCTGCTGGACATGACGCCCTCGGCCGTCAGCAAGCTGGTGGCGCGGCTCGAGCTGCGCCTGGGCATCCAGCTGGTGCACCGTTCCACGCGCAAGCTGCAGCTCACGCCCGAGGGGCTGCATTTCTACGAGCGCAGCACGCGCGTGCTGGCCGACATGGACGAGGCCGAGCGTTGCGCCGCGGCCGGTGCGGCGCCGCGCGGGCGGGTGAGCATCAACGCCAGCGTGTCCTTCGGGCACCACAAGCTGGTGCCGCTGGTGCCGCGCCTGCTTGAGATGCATCCGGAGATCACACTCGACATTGCGCTGACCGACCGCATCGTCGACCTGATGGACGAGCGCGCCGACATCGCGATCCGCTGGGGCCAGTTGCCGTCGTCCGACCTGGTGGCGCGGCGCCTGGGCGAAACGAGCCAGGCCATCGTGGCCGCGCCGGACTACCTGGCGAAGTACGGCACGCCGCGCACGCCGCAGGAGCTGGAGGCGCACAACCGGCTGGGCTGGAGCTACCGGCGCAACACGCCCGACTGGCCGCTGCGCGTCGACGGCCGCATGGTGATGCTGCCGGTGGCGGGGCCGGTGCGCGCGGGCGACGGCGAGACGCTGCGGCAGCTGGCGATCGCGGGGGCGGGTGTGGCGCGGTTGTCGCTGTATCACATCCAGCACGACATCGATGCCGGCCGGCTGGTGCCGCTGCTCGAGGAGTTCAATCCGGGCGAGATCGAGCCGATCCACGCGGTGTACATCGGCAAGGCCGGCACGCTGCCCGCGCGGGTGCGGGCGGTGCTCGACTTCCTGGTGGCGTGCTCGGGTGTGGGCGGCGGGCGTTACACGCTCAAGCGCACGGCGCCGATGCCGGGGAATTCGGCCGTCACCTGATCGCCGCGGCGGCAGGGCAGCACGCCGACCCACGAGCCGGTGGTGACGACGGTGCCGGCGGGCACGGTCTGGCCGTGGCGCGTGAGGTGGCGCAGCCAGATCGGCAGCAGCCAGGCCGGGTCGGCCAGCGGATGCGTGCCTTCGCGCACCACCGTTTCTGCGTCGCCGATCTTCGTTTCGCAGCGCTGCGAGGCCCAGTCGACGGCGGCGTACGGTTGCCACTCGCCGAGCACGAGTGCGCCGTGCACCTGCGAATCGGCCAGGCGCAACAGGGCGGGTGTGGCGGCCAGGTCTTGCCAGCGGGCATCGACGATTTCGACGGAGACGGCCATGGCGTCGATGAGGGCTGCTGAGTTGTCGTGGTCGAGTGCGGCGGCTTGGGCGGGGGTGACGTCCTGGCCGAGTCTCAAGGCAATTTCTGCCTCGATGCCGGGGGTGTGGAATGTGAGGTCGCTGAAGTTGGCGGGACTCTGGCGCACGCCGGATGGGGGCAGCGGGGCGTGCGTGAGCGTGGCGCTGCGGGAGCCGCCGCCGGACTTCCAGGTCTTCGGAACGCCGTTGAACCAGCCGAGGGCTGCGGCTACGGCGTCTTGCACTTCATACGCTTGAGGTGCGTCTGGCAGGGCATCGGTCCACGGGGTGGCGTCGAGCGTGCGATTGGCTTGGCGTGCGGCGATGAGGGCTTCGGTGAGGGCTTTTTGGTCGGGCGTCATTTTTGGATCTTCTCAGTTTCTTTGGGGTTCGTTCGTTCGGGGCGCGTGCCCAGGCCACCGGGTACTTCCCTCCGCGAATGTCCCCCGGCCTGCGGCCTCCTCCTTGATTTCGCTGCGGGAACCACCCAGTGTCCTGGGCACATGGACGCGCTGCTGGTGCGCGGCCGATCAACAACCGCTCTGAACTCGCTCACGCCGATGGGGTGCCTTGCGCAGCGAAATCAAGGAGGAGGGGCGCAGCCCCGGGGGACATTCGCGGAGCAAGGCTCCCCGTCGGCGGGAGCGTCGCCCTGAACGACAACTGTCAAGTCTCGACCTGCACCTTGCCGTCCTTGACGACCTTCGCCCACTTGGCGATCTCGGTGCTGATGAACTGCTTGAACTTGTCCTGCGAACCGCCGCCGTCTTCCGCGCCGTAGGTGTCGAGCCGTTCCTGCACATCGGGCATCGCGAGCACGGTGTTGACGTCGCGGTTCACCTTCTGTGCGATGGCCGGGGGCAGCTTGCCGGGGCCGGCCAGGCCGTACCAGGTGGTCGCTTCGAAGCCCGCAAAGCCTTGCTCCTGCATCGTCGGCACGTTCGGGTGGCCTTTGGCGCGCTTGGTGCGCGTCTGCGCCACGGCGAGCACGCGGCCGTTCTTCACGTGCGGCGTGGCAGCGGTCATGGTCTCGAAGCTGTATTGAATTTGCCCGCCCATCAGGTCGGCCAGCAGCGGGCCGCTGCCCTTGTAGGGCACATGCAGCGCATCGACGCCGCCCTGCAGCTTGAACATCTCCAGCGCCAGGTGCTGGGCCGAACCCGCGCCGGCGGAGCCGAAGCTCACGGTGCCGGGAGCGGCCTTGCAGGCGGCGACGATGTCTTTCGCGCTCAAGGCCTTCTGGCCCGGGTTGGCGATGAGCAGGTTGGGCGTGACGCCCACGAGCACGATCGGCACGAAGTCGCGTTCGACGCTGTAGCGCAGCTTGGGCTGCAGGCTGGGTGCGAGCGCGTGGCTGTTGATGTGGGCCATGAGCAGGGTGCTGCCGTCGCTGGGCTGCTGCGCCACGTAGTCGGCCGCGAGCACGCCGGCGACGCCGGCCTTGTTCTCGACGATGACCTGCTGGCCCCACATGGTCGTGAGTTTCTGCGCGACCACGCGCGCGAGCGCGTCGGTGCCGCCGCCGGGTGGAAAGCCCACCACGATACGCACCGGGCCCGTGGGCCACTCCTGCGCGAACAGCCGGGGCACACCCAGCGTGGCGGCCGCGCCGGCGGCGGCCTGGATCAGGGAACGTCTTTGCATCTTCTTTGTCTCCGTCGGTTGGGGAATCCGATGCGTGCCGGGAGCCGCTTGCGCGGGCCCGGCAGGGTGGTGGTGGGCCGCCGCATCGTTCGAGCGATGCGCTGCGGTCCGTGTGGGTTGGCGTGTGCCGGGCTCAGGCTGCTTTTTGCAGGCCGACCGGCGCGGCCTGGTGGCTCGCGAAGTAGTCCATGGCCGCCTGCACGCCGCTGCCCGCCAGCTTGATGCCGCTGAGCTTCATGCCCATCTCGACGCCCGCGACCATGGCCACGAGCGTGAGGTCGTTGCTGTCGCCCAGATGGCCCATGCGGAACATGCGGCCCTTGAGCTTGCCCAGGCCCGTGCCCAGCGAGAGGTCGAAGCGCTGGTGGATCAGGCGGCGCACGGCGTCGGCATCGACGCCCTCGGGCGTGATCACGCCGGTGAGCACGGGCGAGTACACGGACGGGTCGGCGCACTGGATCGGCAGGCCCCAGGTGTTGACCGCCGCGCGCACGCCGGCGGCCCAGCGCTGGTGGCGCGCGAACACGTTGTCCAGGCCTTCGCCCAGGATCATGTCCAGCGATTCCGAGAGGCCATACAGCAGGTTGGTGTTGGGCGTGTAGGGCCAGTAGCCGTCCTTGTTCATCTCGACGATCTCGTCCCAGGCCCAGAAGGCCTTGGGCAGCTTGGCGTGCTTCGCGGTTTCGAGCGCGCGCGGCGAGAGCGCGTTGAAGCTGATGCCGGGCGGCAGCATCAGGCCCTTCTGCGAGCCGCTCACGCAGACGTCGACACCCCATTCATCATGGCGGTAGTCGGCGCTGGCCAGGCCCGAGATGCTGTCGACCATGAGCAGCGCGGGGTGGCCCGCCGCGTCGATGGCCTTGCGCACCGAGGCGATGTCGGAGGTGGCGCCGGTGGAGGTCTCGTTGTGCACCACGCACACGGCCTTGATCTTCTTCTCGGTGTCCTTGCGCAGGCGCGCCTCGATGAGCTCGGCCTGCACGCCGCGGCGCCAGCTGGGCGCATTCGGCAGGTGGGCGTCGGTGCCTGTGTAGGCCAGGAACTCGGTCGACAGGCCCAGGCGCGTGGCCATCTTCTGCCACAGCGATGCGAAGTGACCGGTCTCGTACATGAGCACGTGGTCGCCGGGGCTGAGCGTGTTGGCGAGTGCGGCTTCCCATGCACCGGTGCCCGACGCGGGGTAGATCGCGACCGGGTGCTTCGTCTTGAAGATCTCCTTGATGCCGCCGAGCACCTTCAGGCCCAGCGTGCCGAACTCGGGCCCGCGGTGGTCGATGGTGGGCAGGCTCATGGCCCGCAGGATGCGGTCGGGGACCGGGCTGGGGCCGGGAATCTGGAGGAAGTGACGGCCGGTGGGGTGGATGTCGAGTTGCAACATGGGCTCTCCTTGTGCGCTCAGTTTTGCATTCAAAATGCATTTATGTATGCTGGTTTATACCTATCAACCTTGGTTGTATCGGCTATTTTTTGCATTCAAAATGCAGACAAGGGAACCCCATATGACCGCTGAAATCATCGAAATCTCCAGGCTGGCCTTGCATGACCAGGTGGCGTCGCGCCTGCGCACCATGCTGGTGGAGGGGCGCATCGCGCCCGGTGCCAAGCTCAACGAACGCGAGCTGTGCCTGCAGCTGAACGTGTCGCGCACGCCGCTGCGCGAGGCCATCAAGTTGCTGGCGGCCGAGGGGCTGGTCGACCTGCTGCCCAACCGCGGCGCGGTGGCGGTGAAGCTCACCGAGGCCGACGTGCTCAACACCTTCGAGGTGTTGGCGATGCTCGAGGGCATGTCGGGCGAGCTGGCGGCCAAGCGCATCACCGACGAGGAACTGGCCGAGGTGCGTGCGCTGCACTACGAAATGATGGCCTGCTTCGCGCGGCGCGACCTGTCGGGCTACTACCGCCTGAACGCGCGCATCCACACGGCCATCAACGACGCGGCGGCGAACCCGGTGCTGTCGAACACCTACCGCTCGATCAACGCCCGCGTGCAGTCGCTGCGCTTTCGCACCAACCAGGACGAGACCAAGTGGAAGCACGCGGTCGAGGAGCACGAGCAGATGGTGCAGGCGCTGGCCGCGCGCGACGCGCAGGCCATGCGCAAGGTGCTCACGGCGCACGTGCTGCGCAAGCGCGACACCGTGCTGGAGCTGCTGCGCGCCGGGCAGATCTACCCCACTGCCAAGAGCAAGAGCAAGACCACGAGCAACAACGCGAGCTAAGCCCCCACATGCGCATCGACCCTGCCAGCCACATGCAGCCAGCCGGAACCGTTCTTCCGCCCAACGACACCTGCGAACTGCTGGCGCGCCGGCTGCGCACCGACACGCAGGGCGAGGTGCTGTTCGACGACGGTTCGCGCGGGCGCTACGCCACCGACGCGTCGATCTACCAGATCACGCCGGTCGGCGCCTTCGTGCCGACGAACGAGCGCGACATCGCCACCGCCATCGACATCGCGCGCGACCTGAAGGTGCCGGTGCTGGCGCGCGGCGGCGGCACCAGCCAGTGCGGCCAGACCACGGGCGCGGCGCTGGTGATCGACAACAGCAAGCACTTTCGCAAGGTGCTCGAGGTGAATGTGGAAGAGGGCACCGCCACGGTCGAACCGGGCCTGGTGCTCGACCACCTGAACGCGCAGCTCAAGCCGTACGGGCTCTGGTACCCGGTCGACGTGTCGACCAGCGCGCAGGCCACGCTGGGCGGCATGGCGGGCAACAACTCCTGCGGCTCACGCTCCATCGCCTACGGCAACATGGTGCACAACGTTCTGGGTGCGAGCGCGTGGCTGTCGAGTGGCGAGCTGGTCGAGTTCGGGCCGCTGGGCCAGCTGGGCGCACGCGCGGCGGGCATTGCGCAGTTCGTGCACGGGCTGGCGCAAGAGCACCGCGACGCCATGGCGCAGCACTGGCCCAAGGTGATGCGCCGCGTGGCGGGCTACAACCTCGACATCTTCGACAACCAGAGCGAGAAGCCGTACACGGCCGACGGCAGCGTGAACCTGGCGCACCTGCTGATCGGCGCCGAGGGCACGCTGGCCTACACGCGCAGCCTGAAGCTCAAGCTGGCGCCGCTGCCGCGCGCCAAGGTGCTGGGCATCGTGAACTTCCCGACCTTCCATGCGGCCATGGACGCGGCGCAGCACATCGTGAAGCTCGGGCCGACAGCGGTGGAGCTGGTCGACCGCACGATGATCGAACTGAGCCTGGCCAACCCCGCGTTCAAGCCGACGGTGGAAACGGCGCTGATCGGCAAGCCCGCCGCCATCCTGCTGGTCGAGTTCTCGGGCGCCGACAAGGCTGCGCTGCTGCCGCAGTTGAAGCGGCTGGTCGAGCTGATGGGCGACCTGGGCCTGCCCGGCAGCGTGGTCGAGATGCCCGACGACGGCCGGCAGAAGAACCTGTGGGAGGTGCGCAAGGCCGGCCTCAACATCATGATGAGCCTCAAGGGCGACGGCAAGCCCGTGAGCTTCATCGAGGACTGCGCGGTGCCGCTCGAACACCTGGCCGAATACACCGACGCGCTGACCGAGGTGTTCGCCAAATACGGCAGCCGTGGCACCTGGTACGCGCATGCCTCGGTCGGCACGCTGCATGTGCGGCCCATTCTCGACATGCGCGCCGACGGTGCGGCCAAGATGCGCGCCATTGCCGAAGAGGCCAGCGCGCTGGTGCGCAAGTACAAGGGCGCCTTCAGCGGCGAGCACGGCGACGGGCTGTGCCGCGGCGAATGGATCGAATGGCAGTTCGGTCCGGCGATCAACGAGGCCTTTCGCGCGATCAAGCAGCAGCTCGACCCGATCGGCCTGTTCAACCCCGGCAAGATCATCGACCCGCCACGCATGGACGACGGCGCGCTGTTCCGCTTTGCGCCGCCCACCGCGCCGAAGCCCTACCGCCGCATCGAATTGAAGCCAGTGCTCGACTGGTCGGGCTGGAACGTCAACGCCGACCCCGTGACCGAGGTGACCACCGCGCCCGGCACCGGCGGCGACAGCACCGGCGGCCTGGCCAAGGCCGTGGAGATGTGCAACAACAACGGCCACTGCCGCAAGTTCGACGCCGGCACCATGTGCCCCAGCTACCGCGTGACGCGCGACGAGCAGCACCTGACGCGCGGGCGCGCCAACACGCTGCGCCTGGCACTGTCGGGCCAGCTCGGCGCCGACGCCTTCACCAGCGAGGCCATGCACGAGACCATGGACCTGTGCGTGGGCTGCAAGGGCTGCAAGCGCGACTGCCCGACCGGCGTGGACATGGCGAAGATGAAGGTCGAGTTTCTCGACCACTACAAGAAGCGCCACGGCCACACGCTGAAAGACAAGCTGGTCGCCTACATGCCCGACTACGCACACCGCGCCAGCCGCATGCCGTGGCTACTGAACCTGCGCAACCGCGTGCCGGGCGCGGCATGGCTGGGCGAGAAGATGTTGGGCTTTTCGGCGAAGCGCTCATTGCCCGAATGGCGCACCGACACCTTCTGGCGTGCCAAGGACACGGTGGCGTCGGGTCTGTTTTCTGATCAAGCGTCGGTGCTGGCTGCAGCAGCGCGCGGCGAGAAGGTCGCCGTGCTGTTCGTCGACACCTTCAACGGCACCTTCGAAAGCGAGAACGTCTTTGCGGCCGCGCGCGTGCTGCACGCCGCAGGCTATGCGCTGCACACGGTGGAGAAGGGCGGCGGGCACCACTGCTGCGGCCGGACCTTCCTGGCCAGCGGCATGGTGGACGAGGCCAAGATTCGCGCCGGAGCGCTGATCGACGCGCTGCTGCCGCTGGCGCAGGCGGGCGTTCCCATCGTCGGGCTCGAGCCCTCGTGCCTGCTCACGCTGCGCGACGAGACTCTGGTGATGGGCTTCGGCGACAAGGCGCAGGCCGTCGCGAAGCAGGCGCTGCTGTTCGAGGAGTTCATCGCCCGCGAACGCAAGGCCGGCCGCTTCGAACTCGCGCTGAAGCCGGCCACCGCGCCGATCCTGCTGCACGGCCACTGCCACCAGAAGGCCTTCGGTGCGGTGAGTCCGATCATGGAGGTGCTGAAGCTGATTCCGGGCGCCGAGCCCGAGCTGATCGAGAGCTCATGCTGCGGCATGGCCGGCAGCTTCGGCTACGAGGCGAGCCACTTCGAGGTGTCGATGCAGATGGCCGAGGCGAGCCTGCTGCCCGCGATTCGCGCCAGGCCCGATGCGGTCGTGGTGGCGGACGGCACGAGCTGCAGGCACCAGATCGGCGACGGCGCGCAGCGCGAGGCGGTGCATGTGGCGGTGCTGCTGGCGCGGCACATGATGCTCTGAGGCGGCTGCGGCTTTCTCTTTCGGCACTCAGAAGGGTGGCGAGACCACCTGGCGCCAGCTGCGGCGCCAGGTGCGGGAGTCCGGACAGCCGTCACCGGCTTTCTGCGTGCCACCCACGCCGGTGAGAAAGCCGGTTTCGTTGGTGCAACTGCTCCTGGGCTTGCCGTCCGGCTGGCCTTCGTTGGGCTGGCCGACCATGTTCCGCGAGTTCACGTTGCCGCGCGTGAAGCCGCCGGCGGGGATCGAGACGACCGAGTACGCGTCGAAGCTGCCGTTGCCATCCACGTCGAAGGAGTTCTTGTTCTTGCCGGTGAGTGCGTCGAGCACGTAGATGATGTTGGGCAGGCTGCCCGTGGCCGTGCAGGATTCGATGCCCTGTTTCTTGTCCTCCGGCAGGAAGGACGAGACGATCACGCTGCTGCCCAGGTTGGCGAGGTCGCCGACCACGCGCTCGCCGTTGGCCATCGCGCCGGGGTGGGTGATGGTGCCGAGGTTCAGTTGCCATCCCCTCTTGGTTTTCCAATCGACGGCATTCGTGCTGAGCTGGTAGAAGTCCTTTCCCTCCTCGATGCCGGCGCCGGTCTTCGCCACAGGAATGATGGTTTGCGTCACGAGGTTCGAGGTGCTGAGCGCGACGGCGCCGGCCTTGTCGTCGCCTCCGATCGGGGTCTGGTCCCAGAGGCCGTAGAGGGCCTGCTTCGTGGCCGGCATGGCCAGGTCGTCTTCGTCGAGCAGGATGCCCGTGCCGATCACCACGATGGCGCCGCACTGCGAGGTGGCGCTGTAGGTGCACGTGCTTCCGTCGCCCGGGTGGACCTGCCAGGTCGGCGCGGCATAGATGGGCTGCTTTCTGCCCTGTGGCGTGGTGAACAGCCGCCTGGGAACGGAGGCCGCGAGCTTCGCGCTCCGCAGGTCGAAGCGCCACAGGTTGCCGTTGGCGTCGCCGGCGTAGGCCGCAACGATGCGGCGGGTGCTGTCCCGCACCGCGACCACGCCGCCAAGCCCGCGGTTGCCGCCGGTGGCGTCGCCGCCGTAGCCCGTGGGGAGTTGAATGAACTGCTTGAGCTTGCCGGTGAGCGCCTCCACCACGTACAGCCCGACCTTCTGCGTTTCGGGGTAGTGGCCGTTGCCGGTCAGCATGACCCAGGTGCCGTCGTCCAGCTGGCCCGCGGCGGGGTTGTTGGTCACATGGCCCAGGTGGGGATAGTCCTTGTGCTTGTTGTTCACTTCCCAGAGGAAGTGTTCCTTGCCCGGGGTCCGGTCGGCGTTGTTCAGCGGCGATTCCAGTCCGTAGATGAAAGGGCCCGCGCGTCCGCCCGTGCCCAGCACCAGCTGGCGCCAGGTGTTCTTTTCGCCAGCCGGGGTCTGGCCGTTCCTGTCGTACACGTCCTGCTCGACCAGCGGGCCGTCGAGCGTGTAGCGAAAGCGGAAGTTCGTGCCGGCGAGGTCGATCTGCGAGGCCATGGCGCCCTTGGGCATGAACGCGGCCAGCTCGCTGCCTGCGGCCTCGTTCCTGCCGGCATTCAGCACATGGACCTTGCCGTTGTTGGTGGCCGCGAAGATGGTGGGAGGGCGCGTGGTCTTGAGTGCCTTGTAATCGGGGTAGGTGTCCTTGCCGTCGACCGAGCCGAAGGTGCCGTAGCCCATGTCGAAGCGTCCCCCCACGAACACCGGCGGCGAGTTGACCGAGGCGCCGATGGGCTGCCTGCGCAGCCGGTAGACCGTGCCGCCGGCATCCTTCTGCGGGTCCTCGCCCAGCAAGTAGCGGACAAAGCGTTCGTCGGTGGCCTGCTGCTTGTCGGCGTTCAGCAGGGCCTGGAGATCGTTCGGCAGGTCGCTCAGCCGGGTGCCGTAGGTGAGCGCCGTGCGCTGGGCGTTCCCGGGGGTGTTGGGGTCGTAGTTCGAGAGGGCAAGGATCGTGCGTTTGTCCAGAGGCGGCATCCTGGCATTGGCGGACCAGGCCGGCTTCGGCTTTCCGGCATCGTCGAAGACAGCGTTGGCGCCGTCGGCATTCAGCGCGAAGGCCTTGATGTCGCCGCTGTTGTCGGCCGTCTGGTACTCGGTCGTGTACTTGTACTGGCCCTGCAGCGTCTGGAACTCGTTGCTGTTGCCCGATACGGCCACGCCGGCGTCGTTGCCGGAGCCGACCATGCTGCTCAAGGCGTTGTCGAGCGCGCGGCGCACGTCCTCGCCCGAGTACACGCTGTAGGCACGGCCGCCGCCGGTGAAGCCGGCACGGATGAAGTCATCGACGCGCCGGGCGTCGCCCGCGTCCGAACTGTCGCGGCTCAGGTCGCCGGTCGCCCACTGCGGTGGCGTCACCGGATTGCCGGCGAGCCAGTCGCTGTTGTACTTCTCGATCTGCGCCCACGTCAGCCCCTTCTTGAGAGGCGAGTCGCCCGAGGGCGTGAGGCCCCAGCCGATGGTGTACGTGGTCATGTTCTGCCAGAAGGTTGGGTTGTGCTGGCCCTCCACGGGCGGCACGTCGTTGGACAGCGTGCTGGAGAAATCCGTGTGCCAGAAGTAGCGGGCCGTGAGATCGGCAAAACCGTTGCTGCTGATGCCGCCATCGCTGTAGGGGATGTAGAGGTTTCTGGCGTTCAACCTTTGGGGCAGGTCCAGGCTGTCGCGGGCGGGAGCGCCCTTGGGGTCGTATTTGAACTTCGCTGCACTTCCGGCAGGCTTGCCGTCGTAGTTGGTGCTGGCGGTCGTGGCTGTGAAGCGAGTGTCGATGTCTTGCGCCGTACCCGAGTTCCAGGCGCCATCGGACAGCACGATGGCGTAGGCGCGCCTGCAGCTCAATTCACCGCTCGTCAGGTCGTTGGGATCGTTCTTCCAGGGGCTGGTCAGCGAGGAGGTCGCATAGGTCGCGGTCTCCTTTCCGGCGTAATAGTCGGCGGCGAGTCTCAGGGCGTTGTGGCTCGGCGTTCCTCCGTTGGGGACGATGTCGTAGATCCAGCTATAGAACCTGGACTTCCATTTCTGCCCCGAAGCGGTGGACTCGTCCTTGAAGTAGTTGACGCCGCTGACGATGTGCTCGGCGGGTTTGGCCGGGTTTCTCGGATCTACTTCCGCCACGCTTTGGTTGTATTGAACGTACCCGACCCTGAACTTGTTGTCGTAGCTCTGCATCGCCAGGCCCAGCGCGGTGCTGACAGCGAGTGCGCGGTTGCGGTACCACGTGTACCAGTTCGCGATGTTCTTGCGCTCCAGCGCCGCGGGGCATTCGTTGGCGCTCCCGCAGTCGGTCCGCCTGTGTCCGGGTGGCAAGGGGACATCGCCGACATCGAGCGCCCCGATGACGCTGACTGTTCGATTGGCCTCGGTGGAACAGTCGTTGTTCTTGCACAGAACGTAGGTGAACTTCTTGGTGCTTGTCGTCGTCCCCGCTTCGTGCAAAGGCCTTCTGTCGGTGGACGACTGGTTGTTGACGAAAGAAACCGGGTTGGGCTTTTCCTTTCCGGTTGCATCGACTCTGGCGCCATAGGTGATCGCCGGGTTGTAGTACTGGGTGTTGACGTTGCTGGACCGCATCGAATACCACCCGTACTTGCCCCTGCAGTCCTTCTCTTCTCCCTTGCACTGGTCGTTGACCGCATACCCGTCCTGCATCTCGTCGTCCATCGACCCGGAGTTGTCCAGCACGAACATCAGATTGGGCTTGGCGCCCGGCACGGCGTTGTACAGCGGGGCCTGGCTTGGCGTCGTGGCAGCCAGCGCGTCGCCGATGGGAAGAAGCGCCGCGCCCCACGCGGCAGCGAGACTGACGAAGGTTCGCAGCGTGCGTGCGGCCCTGGCGGGTACCTGAACAAGAAACGGGCGCGTGGCGGTCATGCGGTTTTCCCTGCGGTTGAAAGTGGGGACCTGATGAGGCGTGCGAGATTCATCTCCAGCACTCCTTCGTCAGTAGTCCCGTGACCTCGTCATCCATGTCCTTCACACCCAGGCCGCTCAAGGTCAGCGTGCCGCACCGGTCGCCGGTCATGCTGCCGGTGCGGGTGGCCTTGAGGACGTAGCTGGGCGGGTTGTCGCGCGCGAAGACGGCGATGGTGTAGTTGGCGGCGCCGGACTTCGGCGACTGCTGCAAGGCCCTGGGCAACAGGCTCTCTGTGCCTTTCTTCTGCTCGGTCTCCTCGCCGGCATCACCCGCGGCAGCGGTGTAGCGATCGTTCGCCGAGTAGTAGCGCTGCATGAACTGCGCGGCCTCCATCAGGATGCCCTGGGCTTCGGCGCGCTTGGAGCGTTGCACGTGCTCCTGGTAGTTCGGCAGCGCGATGGCGGCCAGGATGGCGATGATCGCGACGACGACCATGACTTCGATCAGCGTGAAGCCGCGGCGGGAGCGCGAGGAAGCGGAAGGCAGGTGTGGCATGGCGATGAAGGTCATGAAGTCATTTGTCGCGCGTCAGCACGGACTGCAGCCACGCTTCGGCGCCCTGGGTGGCGATGCCGGTCGACTTCTCGAACCTGGCGTTGTTGGCAAAGCCCCGGGCGGTGATCAGGTAGCCGGTCAGACTGGGCGTCGAAGTGGTGGCGATCTTCTGGATGAGGCAGCGCGGTTCGATCTCCAGGGGCGTCGCGTCGACCGTGGTGCCGGTGGGCTTCTTGTTGGCGTAGGCCTTCGGAACGACGATCGCGCTGTTGCCCGCCCAGCTGGCCTTCTTGCGCCATGCCGCGGTTTCGTCGAACTCCGAGCCGATGGGGGTCGTGATGATCCGGGCGCGCATGCCGACGGAGGCGTACTCGGTGTAGTCCTTGTCGTCGCCATCGAAGATGGCCACCTGTTCGCAAAAACGCAGTGCGGTCTCGGCGGCTTCGCGCGCGATCTCGGTTGAACGGATGCCGTTCACGCTGCGCTCGCTTTGCGTGGCATTGCGGATCGCGAAGGTGCCGACCAGCGACAGGATCACGACCAGGATCAGCGTGACGATCAGCACGGCGCCGCGTTCGTACGCACGGCCGGCGATGCGGCGCGGAAGAGGGAGTGGCTTCGTGTTCATGGTGTGATCAGGCGGTTGCGCAGCAGCACCGTGGTGGTGAAGGTCCTGCGCAGGTAGCCGTCGGTGCCGGTGCGGTCGGTGTTGTCGCATCGCTTGTAGGCAAGGCCGCCCTCGGGCACGTCGCGCACCGGCCGGTCGCTGCGCATCTGCAGGCACACGCGCACGCTCAGCACGCGGCTCCAACGGTCTTCGGCGAGATCGGCAAGGACGCCGCTGCCGGGCAGGGCATCGACACCCGCGGCATCGAGGTACTTGACGATCTGGTGTCGCAGCGGGTCGTAGGTGGCCGCCAGCTCGATGCTGGGACGGCTGGCCACGCCATAAAGAATGCGCATGCTCTCGACGTTGGCCAGCAACGGCTGCGAGGCGCCGATGGCGTTGACGGCGTCGCGCTTTTCCATCCCGCGGCACGACAGCATCGGTGCCGTGCTCGCGTCTGTCACCAGATAGCGGTTGTCGGCCAGTGCGTAGTTGGCGGGTGGGGGCGCGTCGGGTGCCGGCGTGGGCGGCGGGTTCACCTGTGTCGGCGTGAGGGCGTTGATGCCGTTGCCCAGGCAGTTCGTCGCCAGCTTGGCGTCGGTGCCCGTGGGCATGGTGTTGTCGGTGGTGGCTTCGTAGCGGATGGCGATGGCGTCGCTGCCTTTGCCTGTGCACGACAGCTTGTCGAAGGCGGCTGCGGCATCGGTGAATCCGCCGGTGCATCCGCGCACGGCGGGGCCGGCGTAGTTGCCCATCACCGTGGCGCCGTTGCTCGGGATGAGCTGCTGCGAATAGCCGGCCTGCTTGAGTTGCTGCTGGATCAGGTTGAGCGCGAGGATGCCGTCCTCGTTCAACTGCGTCTCGGCCTGCGACAACTGGCTGCTGCGGCTGGAGGTCGAGAACGTGGACAGGGCGGCGGCCAGGATCACCAGCCCGATCGTCAGCGAGATCATCAGCTCGATCAGCGTGAAGCCGCGGGCCGCGTTGCGCGTGCGTGGGAGTGCAGTGAAGACGGTGCTCACAGCGTGATCCGGAAGTACATGCAGTTCACCTCTGCCGGGGCCGCGATGTTGGCGTCGGCGATGGGGCAGGCCTGGCGCAGCGCGAAGCCGGTGTCCTCCGCGATGGCGCGCCAGATCAGCCAGATGTTCAGCACGCGCGTGGCCGGCAGGCCATTCACGCCGGAGGACGCGTCGGCCAGTTCCGTGGTGACGTAGGCCGTGCCGCCGGGCAGCCGGTTCCCGACATTCGTGAGCCACTGCGCGAGGTCGTAGGCGGCAATGGCCGCGCCGCAGGTGTTGACCGGCATGTCGGGAACGGAGGTGTCGACCTCGCAGGCGGCTGGCGCCGGCGTGGGGTCCGTGGAGGCCGCCTCGCGTGTGCTGGCGTTGTAGGCCTTGGCGTGGGTGTAGCCGGCAAAGCCCGCGAGGTTGGCGCGGGCGCGTTCCGCGTAGTCGTTCACCAGGCTCAGGCCGGTGGCGCGCATGCGCGAGAACTGGTTGTACTTGAGGGCCGCCGACGTGAGCCCCGCCATGCCGAACAGGCCGATGGCCAGGATGACGATGGCGACCAGCACCTCGATGAGGGTGGCGCCGCGTTGTGTCGGGCGCTTCATTCGTCGTTGCCCGAACAGTCTTCGCCATCCGCGGCGTAGCGGATGCGCCCGGGCTTGCTGATGCACAGCGTCTTGCGTGCCCATGGGGTGGTGCTGGCCGTTTCGAAACCGGGGGCATCGACCGTGATGCTGTTGCTCCCCGAGCTCACCAGACCATTGGGCAGGAAGACAAAACGGCCGGCTTTGCCCAGGGTGATCTTCGCGATGCCGGGCAGTGCGTCCTGCCGCAACAGCACCTCGTCTGTCGACTCGGAATAGGCGAAGTCGGCGTCGCGGTCGTTCTTGGCGAAGACGATCCAGCCGGCCGCGAAATCGTTGCCGCCCGAGCCGGTTTCGCACTCGACCGCGGTGCCTGCGCGCAACTGGCAGACGACGACGGGTCTTGCGCGGGCGATGGCTTCAGTGCGCGCGATGCGCAGCGAGCTGGTCACGGCGTTGACGGCGTTGGACAGCCGCCATTGCACGATGAAGCGCGTCATCGAAGGCGCCGCGATGCCGATCAGGATCGCGAGGATCGCCAGCGTGACCATCAGCTCGATGGCCGTCAGTCCGCGCTGGTCGCGCAGCCGCGCCGGCCGCGAAGAATCGCGTGGCCTCATGTGCATGTGTCTCCCTGTTGTTTTGGAATTTCAGCCGACAACTTCTGGGCGCGAGACTAGGGGGCGATGCACATGTCCGACAACGGCTTGCCGACATTCGGTGCGTTCGAAAGGATGAGCGGAAATGCCTCGAAGCGCCGAGTGAAAGTCCGATATTTCGGGGTGTTTGGCTGGTACTTTTGCTCTTCTGCGGAAGAGGTCTTCGCGCCCATGTCCGCGCGTCGTTTTTCAACCTTGAATCACAATGCTCCGATGACTGCCGCATCTCCTTCCGATTCCGGCTTTGCCTTGTTCCCGACCGCCATCGGCGTCTGCGCGCTGGCCTGGGGGCCGCAGGGGCTGGTCGGTGTGCAACTGCCTGAAGAGCGGGGCGAAGCCGCGACGCGTGCGCGCATGCATCGGCGCTTTCCTGATCTGGAGGAAGCCTCGCCGTCGCCGCGCGCGCAGCACGCCATCGCGGGCGTGCAGGCGCTGCTCGAAGGCGCGACCGACGACTTGTGCGACATCGACCTCGACATGCGCGGCGTGTCCGAGTTCCACCAACGCGTCTATGCGATCGCGCGGCGCATTCCGCCGGGGCAGACGCGCACCTACGGCGAGGTGGCCGAAGAACTCGGCGACAAGGGCCTGTCGCGCGCGGTCGGCCAGGCCATGGGCCACAACCCCTTCGCGCCGGTCGTGCCCTGCCACCGCGTGCTGGCCGCGGGCAACAAGCCCGGCGGCTTCTCGGCGGGCGGTGGCGCGTTGACCAAGCTGCGCATGCTCGACATCGAAGGCGCCACACCGAGCGGGACGCGCTCGCTGTTCTGAGCTTGAACGGTCAGGCTGCCGGCACGGGCAGTTGTTGCAGCCCCGCGATGCGCGAACCGAAGATGATCGCGGCCTGCAGCACGAAGCCCGCGAGCGCCAGCAGCAGGCAGGCCGGCTCGCCCCACATCGCACCGACCAGGCCGCCGAGCGCTGCACCGACCGGGCGCGCACCTGCGTTCACCGTCAGGAACACCGCCGACACCCGGCCCAGCATCGCCGAGGCCGTCACGCTCTGGCGCAACGTGGTCGAGGTGATGACCCAGACCATCGGCCCCGCGCCGAACAGGAAGAACGAAAGCGCAGCCAGCGAGGCGGTCGGCACGACGAGCGTGGCCGCCATCGTCGCGGCCGCGGCGACCGCCACCGCCGGCCCGACCTGGATCGCCCGCCCGAAAGGCAGCCGCGCCGTCACGCGCGAGGTCAGCAGCGCACCGACCACCATGCCCGCGCCGTACATCGCGAGCGTGAAGCCCACGGCCTGCGCGCCGAGGCCCAGCACGCGCACGGCATAAGGCACATAGCCCGCCTGCAGCACGAACCACGAGATGTTGAAGACCGCGCCGGTCATCAGCATCGGCCGCAAGAAAGCGTGCTGCCAGACGAAGCGCGCGCCATCGTGCACGTCGCGCAGCGGATGGCGCGACGGGGCTGCAGGGCGGGGCGCTTCGTTCAAACGCAGCAACAGGCCCACGGCCGCCACCGACAGCACCGCCGCCAGCACGAAGGCCGACGACGCGCCGGCCCACGCGACCAACGCGCCCGCGAGCGCAGGCCCGGCCGTGAAGGCGGCACTGCGGGCCAGCTCCAGCCGCCCGTTGGCGCGCGCCAGCGCGTCGCGCGGCACGAGGGCCGGCACCAGCGCGGGCGCCGCGACGCTGAAGCCCACGGTGCCGACCGCGCCGAGGAAGCCGAGCACAGCCAGCCCGCCGATGCCCAGCGTCGACGACAGCACCATGCCGAGCAGTGCCAGCAGCGACACGGCGCGCAAGCCTTCGGCCCACACCATCAAGCGCCGGCGCGACATGCGGTCCGCGAGCAGGCCCATCGGCAGCGAGACCAGCAGGAAGGGCAGCGTCTGCACCGCCGCGAGAAAGCCGATCTCGCCCGGCCCGGCGCCGAGCGCGAGCACGGCCACCAGCGGCACGGCCGCGAGGCTCAGTTGTTCGGCGGACTGCGCCGCAAGATTGGCCCAGGCGAGGTGGGAGAAGGAACGGGGAAGAGGCAAGGGCATGGGGCGGCACACGAAGAGAAAGACCGCATCCTCGGGGCCGCGCCTGTCTGCCGCTGGCCGTTTACGGACGTGGAAGCCTCAGCCCGCGTTCATCTGCTCGAACCACTCGGCCACGCACACCGTCTCGGGCGCTGCATCGGGCGCGAGGCCGTAGTAGTAGCGCTCCAGCGGCATCCGCAACCCAGGCAACGGCGACTGCAGCCGCCCCGAGGCCAGGTCGTGCGCCACCAGCGAGGTCGGCGCGAGCGCGATGCCCAGCCCGTCGACCGCGGCTTGCAGCACGAAGTGCAGGTGATCGAACTGCAGCCGACCGGCCGGCCGCGCGCGCGGTGCGCCGACCTGCTTCTTCCAGTCGTCCCAGTCGTCCTTGCGCGTGCGCGCCGACAGCAGCACATGCGAGGCGAGGGCGCGCAGGTCGGGCAGCGGCTGCGCCTTGAACAGCGCGGGCGCGCCGACCACCAGCACTTCGTCTTCGAGGAAAGGCCGCACCTGGATCGACGACGGCCAGCCTTCGAGGCCTCGGCGCACGGCGATGTCGAAGCTGTCCGTGGCCTGCTCGGGCATGACGGTGCTGGTGACGACCTGCGGCTCGATATCGGGATGGCGTTCCACGAAGGACGGCAGCCGGGGAATCAGCCAGCGCACCGCGAACGAGGGCCGCACGTTGATGCGCACCGCGCGCGCCGGGCCCTGCAGCTGCAGCGCGCGGGCCGCCGCGTGGATCTGCGCGAGCGCGGGTTCGGTTTCCGCGAAGAACTGCTGGCCCTCGGGCGTCAGCGTGACCTGCCGGATGCGGCGTTCGAACAGCGCCACGCCCAGGCAGGCCTCGAGGCTCTTGATCTGTCGGCTCACCGCGCTGTGCGTCACGTGCAGTTCGACCGCGGCACGCGTGAAGCTCAGGTGGCGGGCCGCCGCCACGAAGGCACGCACGGCATGGAGGGGCGGTTCGCGAAGCGGCATGCGTGCGATTTTCTCACGCATGCCGCGCGGGAATGTCGTTTGTCGGCGGGCGTCGCGAGCGGGCACGATACGGGCTCGATGTCCGCTGCACCACCGCTTTCTCCCGCCGCTCCCGCCCGTTCCACCGACCTGGATTCCCGCCACGCCGCCATGGCGCTCGGCCTCTCGCTGCCGGCCGACGTGGTGCTGTACCTGCTGTTGCCCATGTACGCGTCGCAGTTCGGCGTCTCGCTGGCCGAGGTCGGTCTGCTGCTGGCGGCCAACCGGCTGGTGCGCATCGCGGGCTACGGTTGGGTCGCGCGTTTCTATGCGCGCCACGGCGACCGGGCCAGTTGCACGCTGGCCGTGGTGGCCGCCGCATGCTGCGGGCTGGGCTACGCCACGCTCTCGGGGTTCTGGGCGCTGCTGCCGCTGCGGCTGACCTGGGGCCTGTGCTTCGCGGCGCTCAACCTGTCGACGCAGGCCCTGGCCACGGCCGACCCGCTCGGTGCCGCGCGGCGCAGCGGGCGGTCGCGCGCCTTCATCGCGACCGGGCCGGTGCTCGCGCTGCCGCTCGGTGCGCTGCTGGCGTACACGGTCGGGCCGCGCGCGATCTTCGGCGTGCTGGCGGTGGTGTCGTTGCTGGCGTTGTTCGTCACGCGGCGGCTGCCGTCGAAGCCGCACCACAGTGCCGCGCCGACGCGGCGCTTCTCGCGGCCGAATGCGCTGGACGGCTGGTCGTTCATGGAAGGGCTGGCGCTCGACGGCCTGTTCATCGTGGGCCTGTCGTACCTCGGCAAGGACCTGCTGCCCGGCGGCGCGGTGATCGTGGCCGGCGTGCTGATGGCGCTGCGCTACCTCGCGGAAATCTTCCTCGGGCCGGTGGGCGGGCGCATGGCGGAGCACTTCGGCGCCGAGCGCCTGCTCGTGAGCCTGTCGCTGGTGACGTCGCTCGCGCTCGTGGGCTTTGGCCTGGGCTGGCTGTGGAGCTGCGCGGCGCTGATCGTGGTGCTGCGCGCACTGCAGTTGCCGCTCCTGCCGCCCATCGTGGCGCGTCGCACACCCGGACCGGAGCGCGTGCGGGCGCTGGCGGCCCGCGCGGTCTGGCGCGACATCGGCGCGGGCGCCGGACCCTTGCTGGCCGGCGTGCTGCTGCCCATTGCCTCGCCGCCGTGGATCTACGGCACCGCCGCGCTGCTGCTGGCGATCGCGGCGCTGGCCTGTGTCCGGCGCGCATCGCCACCCACCCCGATCCAGGAGAACATCACCCCATGACCACCATCGACACCGTCGCCCAACTCGAAGCCCTGTTCGGCCAGCCGGGCGAAGCCTCGCTCAAGAAGGAAGTGCCGTACCTGCACCCGAGCTACCAGGCGCTGATCGCCGCATCGCCGTTCGCCGTGCTCGCGACCACCGGCCCCGGCGGGCTCGACGCCTCGCCGCGCGGCGACGCCCCGGGCTTCGTCGCGGTGCAGGACGACAAGACCTTGCTGTTGCCCGAGCGGCGCGGCAACAACCGCATCGACAGCCTGCGCAACATCGTGGCCGACCCGCGCGTGGCCCTGCTGTTCCTGATTCCGGGCGTGGGCGAGACGCTGCGCGTGAACGGACGCGCACGCATCCGCGTGGCACCCGAGCTGCTGGCGCGCTTCGCGGTGGAAGGGCGCGCGCCGCAGTGCGTGATCGAGGTCGCCGTCGAGACCGTGTTCTTCCAGTGCGCCCGCGCCATCCAGCGTTCCAAGCTCTGGGCGCCGGTGCCGCCGGACGCGCCGCGCACCGTGCCGACGCCAGGTGCCATCCTTTCGGCGCTGACCGATGCGGCCTTCGACGGCGTCACCTACGACCGAGAACTGCCCGCGCGCCAGCAGGCCACGCTGTACTGAGCGGGCGCGGCGTACCGCCCGGTAGAACGAATGCACTAGCGGCGAAAGACGCCGACCCCACGCCTGCACCGATTGCGAGCCTTCGCCACAATCGACCCAATGCGTTCTTCTCCGTTCTTCAAAATGGCCCTGTTGTTGGGCCTGCTCTCCGCCATCGGGCCTTTCGCGATCGACATGTACCTCCCGGCTTTGCCCGCCATCGGGCAGAGCCTGCATGCGGACATCGGCGCGGTGCAGATGAGCCTCACCGCCTTCTTCCTGTCGCTCGGCGCGGGGCAATTGCTCTACGGCCCGATCTCCGACATGGTCGGGCGCAAGCCGCCGCTGTATGCCGGGCTGGTGCTGTTCGCGCTGGCCAGCGTGGGCTGCGCGTTGGCGACCGACATCCAGACCCTCATCGCACTGCGCTTCGTGCAGGGCCTGGGCGCGGCCGCCGGCATGGCGATTCCGCGCGCCGTGGTGCGCGACCTGCACACCGGCACCGACGCCGCGCGGCTGATGTCGCTGCTGATGCTTGTGTTCAGCGTGTCGCCGATCCTGGCGCCGCTCGCGGGCAGCCTGGTCATCGCCTTCACCGGCTGGCGCGGCGTGTTCTGGGCCGTCACCATCGCCGCGGTGGCGGGCCTGGCCATGATGGTCAAGCTGCTCGACGAAACACGCCCGGCCTCCGAGCGTGTCGAAAGCAGCCTGGGCAGCGCGCTGTCGGCCTACTGGCTGCTGCTGCGCGACTGGCATTACCTCGGGCTGGTGTTCATCGGCAGCTTCGCGATGGCGGGCTTCTTCACCTACCTGGCCAACTCGTCGTTCGTGATGATCGACCACTACGGCCTGTCGCCCGCGATGTACAGCGTGGCCTTCGGCGTGAACGCGGCGGCCTTCATCGCGGCCTCGCAGTTCACGGGTTCGCTGGGCGAGCGCTACGGGCTGGTCAACCTCGTCAAGTTCGGCGTGGCCTGCTGCGGCGTGGCGATGGTCGCCATGTTCGTGTACTTCGCGATGGGCGGCGACAACCTGTGGGTGCTGATCGTCCTGTACTTCATCGCCTCGGGCTTCATGGGCCTCGTGATCCCGACCACCGGCGTGCTGGCGCTCGAGATGCACGGCGCCATCGCCGGCACGGCCTCGGCGCTGCTGGGCACGCTGCAGATGCTGACCGGCGCGCTGGCGATGGCGGTGGTGGGGCTGTTCTCCAACGGCCGTCCGCTGCCGATGGTGGCGGGCATGGCCGCCGGCGCGCTCATCGCACTGGTGCTGACCTGGCTCACGCTCGGCGGTGTGCGCTCGGAGCCAACCGGGGGCAGGGCGCAGGAGGCCTGACATGACGGTGGCCATGACAGGCAACGGCCCGCAGGCCCAGCTCGACGGCCTGGCCGCGCCCGCGCGCGGCTGGGCGATGCTGGTCATCATCCTCGGGCTCACGGTGTCGGTGCTCGACGGCACCATCGTCAACCTCGCGCTGCCCGGCATCGCGCGCGAGCTGCAGGCCACGCCGGCGCAGGCCATCTGGGTGGTCAACGCCTACCAGATCGCCACGCTGGTGATGCTGCTGCCGCTGGCCTCGTTGGGCGACCTTGTGGGCTACCGGCGCGTGTACCTCGTGGGCATGGCGGTGTTCACCGTGTCGTCGCTGGCCGCGACCTTCGCCAATTCGCTGGCCACGCTGATCGCGTCGCGCGCCCTGCAAGGGCTGGGCGCGGCGGGGATCATGAGCGTCAACGCGGCGCTGGTGCGGCTCACGTTCCCCTCGGCGCAGCTGGGGCGGGGCATGGCCATCAATTCGCTGGTGGTCGCCACCTCGTCGGTGGCCGGGCCTTCGGTGGCGGCGGCGATCTTGTCGGTGGCGTCGTGGCCTTGGCTCTTTGCCATCAACGTGCCGCTGGGCATCGTCACCTTCGCGCTGGGCCTGCGGGCGCTGCCGTTCAACCGCGCGGCGCCGGCCGCGGGCGCGCGCTTCTCGCCGGTCGACGTGACGCTCAACGTGCTGATGTTCTCGCTGGTCTTCCTCGGCGTGGACCAGCTGGGCGTGCGCGAGGGCGGGGTGCAGGCCACGGGCACGCCGTGGTCGGCCTGGGCCACGCTGGCGGCCGGGCTGGCGGTGGGCTTCGTCTACCTGCGGCGACAGCGCACGCAGGCGGTGCCGCTCTTTCCCATCGACCTGCTGCGCATCCCCGTGTTCGCGCTGTCGATGGGCACCTCGGTGGCGGCGTTCTGCGCGCAGATGCTGGCCTACATCGCGCTGCCGTTCCTGCTGCTCGACGTATACGGTCGCAGCCACATCGAGGCCGGCCTCCTGATCACGGCCTGGCCGCTGGCCATCGTGGTGATGGCGCCCATCGCCGGGCGGCTCATCGGACGCTACCCCGACGGGCTGCTGGGCGGCATCGGCCTGGGCCTGCTGGCGACGGGCCTGGCGCTGCTGGCGGCGCTGCCGGCGCATCCGGGCAATGCCGACATCGCCTGGCGCATGGCGCTGTGCGGCCTGGGCTTCGGCCTGTTCCAGTCGCCCAACAACCACACCATCGTGAGCTCGCCACCCGCGCACCGAAGTGGTGCGGCCAGCGGCATGCTGGGCACGGCGCGGCTCACCGGGCAGACGCTCGGGGCCGTGGTGCTGGCGGCGGTGTTCAGTGTCTGGAGCCCGCATGGCGGGCACGGCCCCGTGGTGGCGCTGGTGCTGGCGGCGGGTTGCGCGGCGGTGGCGGCGGTTTTCAGCAGTCTGCGGCTGAAGACGACAAGTCCGCATGCCTGAATAAGGTAGGGTACGGCCTCATGAAGGAAGTACCTGACACCGTGGTCTGCCCGGGCTGCGACGCGGTCTACGCCCGCACGCCGCTGGCGCCGCGCGACGTGGCCGAGTGCCCGCGCTGCGGCACCGAGCTCGACCGGCACCCGGGCGCGCAGCAGCGGCGCATCCTGCCGTTGACGGTCGCGAGCCTGATCATGTTCGCCATCGCCAACCTGTTTCCCATCGTCGAGATCGAACTGCAGGGCCTGCGCAGCCAGACCACGCTGGCCGGCGCGGTGGTGGTGCTGAGCGCCGAGGGCATGTCGCCGGTGGCGCTGCTGGTGCTGGCCACGACCATCCTGTTTCCGCTGCTGCAGCTGTGCATCCTGGCCTACCTGCTGGTGCCGCTCGCTCGCGCGCACCGGCCCTGGGGCTTCGCGGTGCTGGTGCGCATGATGCAGTCGCTGCGGCCCTGGGGAATGATCGAGGTCTTCCTGCTCGGCGTGCTGGTGGCGATCGTCAAGCTGTCGAGCATGGCGACGGTGGTGCCGGGGCCCGCGCTGTGGGCCTTCGTGGCGCTCACCGTGACGCTCACGGCCGTGCTGTCGTTCAACCCCGGCGCGTTCTGGGAGATGACCTTCCGCCAGGCCGATGAAGAAGATGCCAACGCAGAGGCAGACCCGCCGGAGGTGCGCGCATGAACATGCGCGGGCTGCCCGCCCGCCTGGCCTCGGCACGCCCTTGGGAGGCGCAGGCCGACGACGAGCACGACCACGAGAACCCGGTGCCGACGGCCGCCGGGCTCGGCCTGCACGTCTGCACGCACTGCACCGCCGTCTGGCGCGATGCCGAAGATGGCGACGCCTGCGCCCGCTGCGGCACGCACCTGCACACACGCAAGCCGCAGAGCCTGAACCGCACCTGGGCCTTCCTGATCGCGGCCTGCATCATGTACATCCCGGCCAACCTGCTGCCGGTGATGATCACGCGCACGCTGTTCGGCGCGCAGTACGACACCATCCTCAGCGGCGTCATCTACTTCTGGGTGTCAGGCGCGTGGGGGCTGGCGGCCATCGTGTTCATCGCGAGCTTCCTGGTGCCGCTGTTCAAGCTGGCGGTACTGCTCTTGCTTGTGGTGCTGGCGCAGCGGCGCAGCAACTGGCGCCGGCGCGAGCGGGCCAAGCTGTATCACATCATCGAGATCATCGGGCGCTGGTCGATGCTTGACGTGTTCGTGGTGTCGCTCCTGACCGGGCTGGTGCAGATCCAGGGCTTCGCGGTCATCACCGCCGGCGTGGGTATCGCGGCCTTCGGCGCGGTGGTGGTGCTGACCATGCTGGCCTCGCTGAGCTTCGACCCGCGCCTGACGTGGGACGGCCCGGTGCCGCAAGCAGACACGGACGAACGACACATTGAAAGCAGGGAAGAAAAAATCGCATGAGTGAAGAAGACACGCAACCGCAAGACCGTCCGGCAGCGTCGGCCCCGCCCGCGCTGCCGAAGCCGAAAGTGGCGCGCCGCCGCGAATGGCTGCCCTCGCTGATCTGGCTGATTCCCATCGTCGCCGCGCTGGTCGGCGTGACGCTGGTGGCCCGCATCCTCATGGAGCGCGGCCCCGAGATCGTGCTCACCTTCAAGACGGCCGAGGGCCTCGAAGCCGGCAAGACCGCCGTGAAATACAAGGACGTGCAGATCGGCCTGGTGCAGAGCCTGCGGCTGGCGCGCGACCGCTCGCACGTGCGCGTGCTGGTGCAGCTCAACAAGGACGCCGAGGGCTTCACCTCGGCCGACTCGCGCTTCTGGGTGGTGCGGCCGCGGCTGGACACCTCGGGCATCTCGGGCCTGGGCACGCTGCTGTCGGGCGCCTACATCGGCGCCGACGCGGGTGTCGAGAAGGAAACCGCGGGCGAATTCACCGGCCTCGAAGCGCCGCCCATCGTCACGCGTGGCGACTCGGGCCAGCAGTTTTTGCTGCGCGCACGCGACGTGGGCTCGCTCGACGTCGGTTCGCCCGTGTACTTCCGGCGCATCAAGGTCGGGCAGGTCGCGGCCTACGAGCTCGACGGCGACGGCCGCGGCGTCACGCTGCGGGTGTTCGTGAACGCGCCGTACGACAAGTTCGTCGGCATGAACACGCGCTTCTGGCAGGCCAGCGGCATCGACGCGCAGCTCAGCGCCAGCGGCTTCACGCTGCGCACGCAATCGCTGGCCACCATCCTGCTCGGCGGCATCGCCTTCCAGGCGCCCGACGACGCCATGGGCCCGCTGGCCAAGGAGAACACGGCCTTCGTGCTGGCGCAGGACGAAAGCGCCGCCATGAAGGAGCCCGACGGCCCCTCGCAGACGCTGCTGATGTACTTCAACCAGTCGCTGCGCGGCCTCACGCCGGGCGCGCCGGTCGATTTCCGCGGCGTGGTGCTGGGCGAGGTGAAATCCATCGGCGTCGAGTTCGACCGCGCCGAGCGCGAGTTCCGCATGCCGGTGCTGGTGCAGATCTACCCCGACCGCCTGCGCCGCCGCGAAAGTGGTGCCGGTGCGCAGGCCACGGAGTCGCGCGCGACGCAGCAGGAACGGCTGCGCTTCCTGGCCGAGAAGGGCCTGCGCGCCCAGCTGCGCAACGGCAACCTGCTGACCGGCCAGGTCTACGTGGCGCTCGACTTCTTCCCGAAGGCGCCGCCCGCGAAGATCGACCTGTCGAAGAGCCCGATCGAGCTGCCGACCATCGCCAACGGCCTGGACGAGATCCAGTCGCAGGTGCAGGAAATCGCCACCAAGCTCAACAAGGTGCCCTACGAGCAGATCGCCACCGACCTGCGCACCACGCTGGCCACGCTCAACAAGACGCTCACCAGCACCGAGCAGACCGTCAGCCGCATCAACACCGATGTGACGCCCGAGCTGGCCGCCGCCATGAAGGACGTGCGCAAGACCGTCAACTCGGCCGAACGCACGCTGGCCGACGACTCGCCGCTGCAGCAGGACATGCGCCAGACCCTGCGCGAACTGACGCGGGCCGCCGGTTCGGTGCGCGTGCTGACCGACTACCTCGAACGCCATCCCGAATCGCTGCTGCGCGGCAAACCGGACGACAAGAAATGAAGACGACGACGACCTTCGCGCTCGCGGGCGCCGCCGCGTTGCTGGTGCTGGCAGGCTGCGCGAGCAAGCCCGACAGCTACTACACGCTGGCCAGCCCGCCCGCGCTCACCGACGCCGCGCCGCGCACTCCTGATGCCGCCGCGCCGCTGTACATCGAGCTCGCGCCCGTGGCCGTGCCCGAGCGGCTGGCGCGCCCGCAGATGGTGGTGCGCCGCCCGACCGGCGGCGTGCAGGTCGACGTGCTCGAGCAGCACCGCTGGGCCTCGTCCTTCGAGAACGAATTGCGCGACGCACTCGGCAGCGGCATTGCCAGCCGGCTCGGCGCGCTCGACGTCACGCAGGGCGGCCGCCAGACCTCGCAGCCCGTGTGGCGCGTGGCGGTGCAGGTGCGCCAGTTCGAGATGGTGGACGGCGGGCGCGTGGACGCCGGCTTCACCTGGACCCTGCGCCGCTCCGACGAGGCGCGCACGCTGGTGTGCCGGCTCGACGCGGGCGAAGCCACCGGCGGCGGCATGGACGCGCTGGCGCAAGGCGCGCAGCGCGTGACGGCCGCGGCGGCGGCGGCCATGGCGCGCAGCGTGAACGCGGCGCGGACGAACCCGGGTGCGACGGCGTGCGCGACCTGAGGTTTTCACCTTTCCCCCATGGGGGAAGGCACCACGCCACCATCCGCTAGAACGGAGGCCCCATGGCACAGATCGGCAAGGCGCCCTGCGACGACACGCTGATCCTGCATGGGTCTCCATCTCCCACGGAAGAGGGCGCCTGCCCTGAAGCCTCCAAGCCCTGGGTGCTCGCCGCGGCCATCGTCGGCTCGAGCATGGCCTTCATCGACGGCACCGTGGTCAACGTTGCCTTGCCTGCCATCCAGGCCGATCTGCACGCCACGGCCTTCCAGGCGCAATGGGTGGTCGAGTCGTACGCCTTGCTGCTCGCGGCGCTGCTGCTGGTGGGCGGCGCGCTCGGCGACCGCTACGGACGGCGGCGCATCTTTGCTATCGGTGTCGTTGTATTCGCCGTGTCGTCGGTGGGCTGCGCGCTGGCAGCCACTGTGCAACAGCTCATCGCGGCGCGCGCGATTCAAGGGATCGGCGGCGCGCTGCTGGTGCCGGGCAGCCTGGCGCTCATCAGCGCGTCGTTTCCCGAGAAGGAACGCGGCAAGGCCATCGGCACCTGGTCGGGCTTCAGCGGCATCACGGCGGCGGTGGGGCCGGTGCTCGGCGGCTTCCTGGTCGATCACTTCTCGTGGATCTGGGCCTTCCTCATCAACGTACCGATGGCGCTGCTGGTGCTGTGGATCGTGCGCCGCCACGTGCCCGAGAGCAAAGGCGCCGCGGCGCGCGGCGGGCTCGACTTGTGGGGCGCGCTGCTGGCGACTGCCGGGCTGGGTGGCATCGTCTACGCCTTCATCGAAGCGCCGACGCAGGGCTGGCGTTCGCCGGCCGTGCTCGCGGCGCTCACGATCGGTATTGCGGGCAGCATCGGCTTCGTCGTCGCCGAACGCCGGGCGCGCACACCGATGCTGCCGCTGTCGCTGCTGCGCATCGGCAACTTCAGCGGCGCCAACCTGCTGACGCTGCTGCTGTATGCGGCGCTGGGCGGCGGGCTGTATTTCTTTCCGCTCAACCTGATCCAGGTGCAGGGCTACTCGGCCACGGTGGCGGGCGCGGCGCTGCTGCCGTTCATCTTCCTGATGTTCGCGCTCTCGGGCTGGGCCGGGCAGCTGGTCGACCGTTTCGGACCGCGCGTGCCGCTGGTCATCGGGCCGGCCATCGCGGCCGTGGGCTTTGCGCTGTTCGCGCTGCCGGGCGTGGGTGCGAGCTACTGGAGCGGCTTCCTGCCGGCCGTGGTGGTGCTGGGTTTCGGCATGACGGTGACGGTCGCGCCGCTCACCACCACGGTCATGAACGCCGTGGGGCCCGACCTCGCGGGCGTGGCCTCGGGCGTGAACAACGCGGTGTCGCGCGCGGCGGCGGTGCTGGCGATCGCGGTGTTCGGCGCCATCATGGCCTGGGCCTTCGACGCGGCGCTGGCCGAGCGGCTGCAGGCGATGGGCGCGTCGGACGAGGTGCGGGCTTTTCTTGCGGCCGAGCGTGACCGGCTGGCCGCGGCCGGCGCGCCGCCGGGGGCCGACGCGGCCACCGTTGCCGCCGTGAAGCGCGCGGTGGCCGAATCCTTCGTCGCAGGCTTTCGCTGGGTGATGCTGCTGAGCGCCGGCCTGGCCGTGCTGAGTGCGGTGAGTGCCTGGCTGATGATCCGGCGCACGCCCGTGGAAAAGCCAGACAACAACAAGCCATGAGACAGGAGACAAAGAACCGATGGAAGCAGCACAACCGGCCGTCGCGCCGCCGCATGTCGATGTCCTGATCGTCGGTGCCGGCCTGTCCGGCATCGGCGCCGCCTGCCACCTGCAGGCGCAGTGCCCGGGCCGCAGCTACGCGCTCCTCGAAGGGCGCGAACGCAGCGGCGGCACCTGGGACCTGTTCCGCTACCCGGGCGTACGCTCCGACTCCGACATGTACACGCTGGGCTACGTGTTCCGCCCGTGGACACAGGCCAAGGCGATCGCCGACGGCCCGTCGATCCTGCAGTACGTGCGCGACACCGCGCGCCAGCACGGCATCGACGACAAGATCCACTACCAGCACCGCGTGGTGCGCGCCGCCTGGTCGAGCGCCGACGCCTGCTGGACGGTCGACGTGGCGCAGGGCCCCGACAAGCGGCCCGTGCAGTGGCGCTGCAACTTCCTGTTCCTGTGCAGCGGCTACTACCGCTACGAGGCCGGCTACACGCCCGACTTCGCCGGCATGGCCGACTTCAAGGGGCGCATCGTCCATCCGCAGCATTGGCCCGCCGACCTGGACCACAGCGGCCGGCGCGTGGTCGTGATCGGCAGCGGCGCCACCGCGATGACGCTGGTGCCCGCGATGGCGAAGACCGCCGCGCACGTCACGCTGCTGCAGCGCTCGCCGACCTATGTGGTGGCGCGCCCGGCCGAAGACCCGATTGCCAACCGCCTGCGGCGCCTGCTGCCGGCGATGGCCGCGTACCGCCTCACGCGCTGGAAGAACGTGACGCTCGGCATGCTGTTCTTCCGGCTCGCGCGGCGCAAGCCGGCGCGCGTGAAACGCATGCTGCTGGGCGGCGTGCGCCACGCACTCGGACCCGGCTACGACATCGCCACGCACTTCACGCCGCGCTACAACCCGTGGGACCAGCGCCTGTGCCTCGTGCCCGACGGGGACCTGTTCGCGGCGCTCAACGCCGGGCGCGCGTCGATGGTCACGGACCACGTCGACACCTTCACGCCCGAGGGCCTGCGGCTGAAGTCGGGCCGCGTGCTGGACGCCGACATCGTCGTCACCGCCACCGGCCTCGAGCTGCAGGTGCTCGGCGACATCGAACTGAGCGTGGACGGCCGCCGCGTCGACCCCGCAGCGACCTTCAACTACAAGGGCATGATGTACAGCGACGTGCCCAACCTGGCCTCGTCCTTCGGCTACACCAACGCCTCGTGGACGCTCAAGTGCGACCTGACCTGCGCCTACGTCTGCCGGCTGCTGAACCACATGCACAAGCACGGCTGGCGGCAATGCACGCCGCACAACGCGGGCCCCGACCTGTCGCCCGAACCGTGGATCGATTTCAGCTCGGGCTACGTGCAGCGCTCGCTCGACAAGTTTCCCAAGCAGGGCACGCACACGCCGTGGAAGCTGCACCAGAACTACCTGCGCGACATCCTCCTGCTGCGCCTCGGGCGCGTGGACGACGGGGTGATGGCGTTCTCGAATCGCGTGGCTTGACCGCGTTGCGTGACGCGGCGATGTATAGCTCTGCTCAATACAACATCGAAGATTTTTGAATTGGATCGATGGCAGGCGGCGGTGATTTACTCCGCCCGGCGTTGCACTCGCACTGAAAAAACGGCGAGGCGGTGCCCGGGAATCACCCCACGACCCTGTGATGAGGAGACCTCATGAAGTCATCGATCCGTGCATCCCTGGCGGGCCTGCTGTTCGCAGCGCTGGCAGGACATGCAAGCGCTGCCTCGCTGGACGCTTTCGCGGCCACGCCGAACGCCGCCATCTCCGGCAACAACATCGAGAACCTGACGCAGTCGACGCCCGAGATGTGCGCGTCGGCCTGCCTGGGCGCGCCACGCGGCGCCTGGTGCGTCTCGTTCGACTACAACAAGGCCGGCCAGAGCTGCGACCTGAGCGACAAGCGCGCCGCCGACGTGGGCGGGCTGAAGACCGACTACCCCGGCAACCCCTATGACCACTACAGCCTCAAGCCCGATTCGCTGAAGCCTTTCGCGCACACGCCCAATGCGGCCATCAGCGGCTACAACACCGAGGCCCTGCAGGCCGTGACGCCCGCCGACTGCGCCAACGCCTGCACCGACGCGAGCCGCTCGTCGTGGTGCAAGTCCTTCGACTACCACAAGACCAACCAGCGCTGCGACCTGAGCGACAAGCGCGCCAGCGACATCGGCGGCCTGAAGACCGACTACGTCGGCAACCCCTACGACCATTACTCGCTGATCGCGGGCGAGGGCGTTCCCAACCCCGTGCCCGGCAACAAGCACATCCTGCTGATCGGCATCGACGGCCTGCGCGGCGACGCCATCCAGTGCGCGGGCTGCGTGCAGACGCCCGCGATGTCGGCGCTGATTGCCGGCGGCGCCTTCCACGGCAACGTGCTGGCGGGCGGCACCAAGCAGGCGACCGTGAGCGGACCCGGCTGGTCGTCGGTGTTCACCGGCTTCTGGGCCGACAAGCACGGCGTGACCTCGAACACCACCACCTTGCCGCTGAAGAAGACGCACGTGTTCGACCAGATCAAGGCGGCCTGGCCGACGGCCACGACGGCGGTGGTGGGCGACTGGTTCAACATCACCCACAACCTGCGCCCGGCGCTGGCCGACTTCGTGGTTGCCAACGCAGCCAAGAATTCGCAGCAGGCCACCGATGCCGTGAAAGGCTGGCTGAACTGGAAGCACCCGCCGACGGCGATCTTCTACTACCTGCACAACGTCGACGTCCACGCGCCGAGCTACGACCCGCTCAATGCCTACTACCAGGGCAAGATCGCCGGCGAAGATCAGCAGATCCAGCAGGTGCTCACGGCGCTCACGTCGCGGCCGAACTACGCCAACGAGGAATGGCTGATCGTCGTCACCTCCGACCACGGCGGCACGGGCAGTGGCCACGGCGGGCAGACGGCAGGGGAACGCAGCACGCTGCTGATCCTGAACAACAACCACCAGAACCCGCTCAAGCCCAGCTACTGCGTGGGCAACCTCGGGGGTACCGCATTGACGCAGGTGGACGGCACGACGCCGCACATCCTGGACTTTCTGGGGCTGCCGAACACCACCGAAGGGCAGAAGCACCCTGCGTGCGGCAACTGAGGCCGGACGAATCTGGAGAGCGCCGAAGGGGAGGGTAGCCCGCGCGCATGCCGTGTGCGGCAGGCGAAATGCCTACCCTTCGGCGATCGGCGGGTTGAACCCGCACATAATCTCGCGTTTTCTTTTGTTCTGAATCTCTCAGGTAGCCACGCCGTGTCGAAGCCAACCTGCCCCTGGACTTCGACCAACCCTTCCCGGCTGTGGTGCGCCCGTGTTCGAACGCTATTACCGCGAGCTGCTGAGCTTTCTGTCCCGCAAGGTACCCGACCGCGCCACCGCGGCCGACCTGGCGCAGGAGAGCTACGTGCGGGTGTACGAGGCGCAGCGCACGGGCAGCGTGGTGCGCGACCCGCGCGCGCTGCTGTATCGCACGGCCCGCAACCTCGTCACCGACCACCACCGCCGCACCAGCGTGCGCGCGGGCGGCGACACGGCGGCGCCCGATGACGCACCGCCCGACGCCGACGACTGCATCGGCCCGCCCACCTTCGAGCCCGACGCCATCCTGTCGTCCAGCCAGGGCATGGCGGCCATGGTCGAGACCATCGACCGGCTGCCTCCGCGCTGCCGCGAAGCCTTCGTGCTCTACAAGTTCGATGGGCTCTCGTACGCCGAGGTGGCTGCGCGCATGGGCATCTCGGTGCGGACGGTCGAGATGCAGTTGCGCATTGCGATGGAGGCGTGCTGGGCGTGCCTGGAGCGGACCCGTGGTTCAGAGTGAGATGAGACGCCCCATTACAGGGTTTGACCACGCTTGTGCGTCTACCCCCCTAAGAACGATCCCCACGTCATGACCCTCACGTCGCCTCCGTCCGAAGAAGCCCTGCGCCTGCGACAGGACGTGCTGGACTGGTTCGTCCGCCGCCAGCGCACGCACTGGAGCGCGTCCGACGAGCGCGCGTTCCAGGCCTGGCTCGGTGCCGATGCGCGCCATGGCGAGGCGTTTCGCGAATGGGAGTCGCGCTGGCGCGCCTTCGACGCGATCGCGCCCGAGACGGTCGCGGGCTGGCGCAGCGGCTTCGAAGGCCGCGCGCCCGCCGCACCCACGCGCCGCGGCTTCCTGAAACCGGCGGTCGTGCTGGGCGTTTCCGGCATGGCGGTCGGCGCCGGCTACCTCGGCTGGCGCCACCTGCAAGCCCAGCCCGTGTTCGAACAGGCCTTCGCCACCCGACGCGGGCAGCAGCTCGAGGCGCCGCTGCCCGATGGCTCCCGGCTGCGGCTGGACACCGCCACCCGCCTCGAAGTGCGCCTGTTCCGCGACCGCCGCGAGGTGACGCTGATCGACGGGCAGGCGGTGTTCGCCGTGCAGTCCGATGCGAAACGCCCGTTCGACGTGCTGGCCGGGCCGCTGCGCGTGCGGGTGGTCGGCACGCGCTTTGCCGTGCGCCACACCCCCGGCATGCCGGGCGCCGACGGCACGCGGGTGTCGGTGGAAGAGGGCAAGGTGCGCGTGCTGCGCCGGGCGCCGGATGCGACGAGCGAAGTCTTCCTGACCGCTGGGCGCCAGGTGGAAAGCGATGCGCAGGGCCGGTTCTCCGCCGTTTCGGCCGTGCCGCGCGACGGCATCGCGCCCTGGCGCGAGCACCGCCTGAGCTTCGTCGACACGCCGCTGGCCCGCGCGCTGGCCGAGCTGGAGCGTTACGGCAGCACCGGCCTGGTGGTGAACGACCCGGCCGTGGCGGCCCTGCGACTGAGCGGCACCTTCGACCCGCGGGACGCGCGCACGCTGCGGCGCGCCCTGGCCAGCGCCTTGCCGGTGCGGCTGAAGGAAACCGGCCCGGTCGCGGAAATCCTGCCGGCCCCCTGAAACAAAAGAATCAAGAATTTCTCGCCGGCACTACGGGGATTCCGCCGGCTCGTGCGTCAGCCCAGATAGGAACCATTTGCATTCACTACCTGGAAGACGTTCGATGACGAAGCGCTTGAGAACAAAGATGACACCCGCGCCGCTGGCCCTGGCCGTTGCATTGGCCGTACTGGCGAACGCGCCCCTGATGGCCCGGGCGCAGGGCGCGCCCCAGCCGATCCACATCGCGGCCCAGCCGCTGGCCGAGGCGCTGAACGACTGGGCGCGGCAGACCCGCATCCAGCTGGTCGTGCAGCAGAGCCTGGTCGCGGGCAAGACCGCGCCCGCCATCTCGGGCAGCCTCACGGCCCGGCAGGCGCTCGACCGGCTGCTGGCCGGCAGCGGCCTGGCGGCCACGATGGAAGGCAATGCGGCGGTCATCAAGACCGCGCCCGCCACGGGCAACACCTCCACGCTGCCGGCTGTGACCGTCGTGGCCGACGGCGAGGAAAGCGCCACGGGCCGCGTGCAGGGCTATGTCGCCAAACGCAGCGCCACCGCCACCAAGACCGACACGCCGATCATCGAGACGCCGCAGTCGATCTCGGTGATCACGGCCGACCGCATCGAGGCGATCGGTGCCACCAACCTCAAGGACGCGCTGGGCTACACGCCGGGCGTGTCGACCACCACCTACGGTGCCGATTCGCGCTACGACTGGATCTCGCTGCGCGGCTTCGACGCCTATTCGCCGGGCTTCTATCTCGACGGCCTGCCGCTGCGCAACAACAGCACCTGGGGTGTGTGGCGCACCGAGAACTACGGCGCCGAGCGCATCGAGCTGCTGCGCGGCCCGTCGTCGGTGCTGTACGGCATGAGCGGCCCCGGCGGGGTGGTGAATGTGGTCAGCAAGCGCCCGACGGCGGAGCCCGTGCGCGAGCTGCAGCTGCAGGTGGGCGACCATGCCCGCAAGCAGGTGGCGGGCGATTTCTCGGGCGCGCTCGACGCCGACGGCAAGCTGCTGTACCGCATCACCGGCCTCGTGCGCGACGCGCAACTGCCGGCGGGCAAGGAGGCCGACG
Organism: Variovorax sp. GW460-12-1-14-LB1; assembly: GCF_059423605.1. NCBI lineage: Bacteria > Pseudomonadati > Pseudomonadota > Betaproteobacteria > Burkholderiales > Comamonadaceae > Variovorax > Variovorax sp. GW460-12-1-14-LB1. The sequence goes on along the minus strand of NZ_JBWKYF010000002.1, from coordinate 61,838 downwards.
ACCGCATGTACATCGCGCCCGCGCTCACCTGGAAGCCGTCGGGCGACACCACGCTCACCTTGCTGTCGCAGTTCTCGCGCACGCGCGGCGGGGTCTACACGCGCGCACGGCCGCAGGTCGGCTCGCTCGATCCGACCGCCATCGGCACCACCATTCCCTCGAAGCTGTTCGTCGGCGAGCCCGGCTTCGACCGCTTCGACCAGGACCAGCAGATGGTCGGCTACCAGTTCGAGCACCGCATCAACGACACCTTCACGGTGCGGCAGAACGCGCGCTACGCGCACCAGAAGCTCGACTACACGGGCACGCAGCTGAAGGGCTTCATGGCGCTGAACCCCGACGTGCCGAACGACCCGCTCAACTTCCAGCAGATGTCGCGCAGCGTGTTCGGCAGCCGCGAGAACATCGGCGCCCTGGCACTCGACAACCAGCTTCAGGCCGATTTCCGCCTGGGCGAGACGCAGCACAAGGTGCTGGTCGGGCTGGACTACCAGCGCACCCGCATCGACCAAGTCACCTTCAGCGGCGGCAGCGCCTCGCCGCTGAACATCTATGCGCCGGTGTACGGCGGGCCGATCGAGCGGCCCGCGCCGTATTTCGACGGCATCACGCGGCTTGCGCAGACCGGCGTCTACCTGCAGGACCAGATCAAGTGGGGCGAGCGCTGGACGCTGACGCTGGGCGGGCGCTACGACACCGCCGACAGCACCGTGGACAGCCGCCTCGACGGCTCGCGCCAGCGCATGCGCGACCACAAGTTCACCAGCCGGGCCGGCCTGGTCTACCTGCACCCGAGCGGCTGGGCACCGTACCTGAGCTACTCGGAGTCGTTCGCGCCCACGGCCACCATCGACCCGGGGTCGGGCGACCCGTTCAAGCCCGAAAGCGGCAAGCAATACGAGGCCGGCGTGCGCTACCAGCCCACGGGCAGCAAGGCGATGTACAGCGCCGCCATCTTCGACCTGCGGCGCAAGAACTACATCAGCTACGACGGCGAGTTCATGCCCAAGCAGACGGGCGAGATTTCGGTGCGCGGGCTTGAGCTCGAGGCCACCGCCGAGATCGCCTCGCGCCTGAACCTCACGGCGTCGTACAGCTACACGCCGCGGGCCATCGTCACGGCCAGCAGCAACACGAGCGAGATCGGCAAGCAGGCCACGGCCGTGCCGCGCCACCGGCTGTCAGTGTGGGCGGACTACCGCTTCGCCGGCGGCGTGAAGGTGGGCCTGGGCGCGCGCTACACGGGCTCGAACTACGGCGACGGCGAGGCCGCGTGGCCGAGCAAGGTGCCGGCCTCGACGGTGCTCGATGCCATGCTCGGCTACGACATCGACCGCTGGAGCCTGGCGCTGAACCTGCGCAACCTGACCAACAAGACGTACTTCGCGAACTGCGGTTACCGCAACTGCTACTACGGCTACCCGCGCACGGCGACGGCCACGGCGACCTACCGTTGGTAGCTGCTTTCAGCGCGGTGCGCGCAGCAAATGCCGCCCCAGCGCCTCGAAGGCCGGCAGCGTGACCGGGTCGTTCGCGGCGTTGCCCGCGATCGGGTGCGAGGCGTAGCGCACGATCACCATCCCGGCCTTCGGGTCGATGTAGATGCGCTGGCCGTGCACGCCGCGCGCCATGTAGGCGCCGTGGTCGTTGTGCGTCACCCACCACATGTTGCGGTAGCTCCAGCCCTGCAGCAGCGGGTAGCCGCCCTTGACGAAGGCGGCCTTGTCGCCGCCGCGGCGGATGTCTTCGACGGCGGCCTTGGGCACGACCTGCCGGCCTTTCACGCGGCCGTCGTTGCGCAGCATCTCGCCGAAGCGCGCGAGGTCGCGCAGGCCGGTGTTCAGGCCGCCGCCCGCGAAGGGCGTGCCGATGGAATCGACGGTGAAGTAGGCGTCCTGCTCGGCGCCCAGGTGGCGCCAGATGCGCTCCGACAGCAGCTGCGCCACGGTGCGGCCGGTGGCGCGCGCGATCACCCAGCCCAGCACGTCGGAGTTGACGGTCTTGTAGCCGAAGCCTTCGCCGTGCCCTCCCTCGGGCTGCACGGTCTGCAGGAACTCGTAGTAGCTGCGCGGGCCGGTGTAGTCCTTCGGCTTGGGCAGCGGGTTGCCGGCCTGCGCATGGGCCCAGACCTCGGCCTTCGGGTCGGCGTAGTCCTCGCTGAACTTCAGGCCCGTGGTCATGTCGAGCACCTGGCGCACGGTGGCGTTGCCGAAGGCCGAGGTCGCCAGTTCGGGCACGTAGTGAGCCACCGGCTTGTTGGCATCGAGCGTGCCTTCGGCCACCAGCATCGCGCCCAGCGTGCCGACCACCGACTTGGTGACCGACATGGCGCCGTGCTGGCCGTCGTCTTTCAGCACGCCGAAGTAGCGCTCATAGACCACGCGCCCGCGGTGCAGCACGAGGATGCCGTCGGTGTAGGTGGCGGCCAGCGAGGCGTCCCAGGTCATGTGCGTCTTCGCGTCGAGCGGCGTGAAGCTGAGCGTGTCGATGTCCTTGCGCAAGGCCTGGGGCAGGGCGGTGGGCGCACCGAGCCCGCGCGACACGTTCACGGTCGGCATCAGCTGGCGGAAATTCGACACGCTCCAGCGCATCGCCGGAAACTGGAAATAGCTGCCGTCCTCGAAGCGCAGCGTGCGCTCGGGCGGCGGCGGCGAGCCGGTCATCCAGCCGAGCCGGGCGGGGTCGCTGGCGGCAGCGTCGGGGTAGGTGGCATCGGCCGCGCCGGCCGGCACCGCGAAGGCGGCGAGCGCGGCGGTCAGCAAAGCCGGGGCGCCAAGGCGGGTTCTGGAAGGGGCGAACATGGCAGTTCCGAAGCGAAGGACCGGCCCATTGTGGCCCGCGGCCCAGCCTGCGAACTTCTCACTGACAGCCTCGGCGCGGGTTGACAGGGCGCCGCTTCGGCTTTGATACTGAACCCTTCAGTTCATCATTCAACCCAAGGAGATTCCATGCAGAAGATCATTCCCTGCCTCTGGTTCGACGGCAACGGAGAGGATGCGGTCAACTTCTACACCGCCATCTTTCCGAAGTCGCGCCTCACCGACACGCTGCTCTGGGGCGATGTGAATCCCGCCAAGAAGGGCAAGCTGCTCACCGCGACCTTCGAGCTCGACGGGCAGTCGTTCATGGTGCTCAACGGCGGGCCTGAGTACAAGATCACGCCGGCCATCTCGCTCATCGTGACCTGCGAGACGCAGGAGGAGGTCGACTACTACTGGGACAAGCTGCTCGAGGGCGGCGGCCAGCCCGTGCAGTGCGGCTGGCTCACCGACCGCTTCGGCGTGTCGTGGCAGGTCACGCCGATGCCGCTCATCCGCATGTTCCAGGACAAGGACGCGGCCAAGGCGGCCCGCGCGATGGCGGCCATGATGAAGATGATCAAGCTCGACATCGCCACGGTGAAGAAGGCCTTCGACGGGGAGTGACCCCCGCCGAGGCGCCGATCAGACCAGCCGGCCGATCGGCTTCTTGCGCCACACCAGCCGGTAGTACGCGGTCTGCAGCAGCAGCATCGCGCCGAAGGTCACCGGGTAGGCGACCCAGATCCCGTCTAGGCCCATGCCGAAATGGCGGCTCATGAGCCAGGCCACCGGCACTTCGACGCCCAGGATGCAGACGATCGAGATCAGTGTCGGCACCAGCACCGAGCCGCTGGCGCGCATGATCCCCGAGATCGCCGAGGCCATGCCGAACAGCACCAGGCTCCACAGCATGATGTGCAGCAGGTTCTGCGCGATCTCGATCACCGGCGCGCTGGTGATGAAGAAGCCCATCAGCGGACGCGAGAACAAATAGCCCAGCAGCACCAGCCCGCCCGTGAGCACGAGGTTCATGCCCAGCGCGGTCTGCACGATGGCACCCAGGCGGTTGGCGCGGCCCGCGCCGATGGCCTGCGCGCCGAGGATCGACGTGGTGATGGCGATCGAGATGGCCGGGAACTGCACGTAGGCCACCACTTGGTTCACCGCGCCGTAGGCGGCCGTGGCGTTGGAGCCGTAGCTGTTGACCATCGACAGCAGCACCACTTCGGCCAGCGCCACCACGATCATCTGCACGCCCGTGGGCACGCCGATCTTCAGCACCGCCTTGAGCAGGTGCGGCTGGATGCGCAGGCAGCGCACGAACTCCGCGTCGGGTGCGAGCGGGCTCTTCTTCTGGCGCAGCCGGAAGCCCAGCCATGTGGTCGCGACCGCGAACGACAGCACCGAGGCCCACGCGCCCGCCGCCACGCCCAGTTGCGGCAACCCGCCCCAGCCGCGGATGAGCGCGGGCGTGACGACCAGGCCGATCGCCGTGGAAATCAAGAGCGTCAGCAGCGGCGTGATGGTGTCGCCCACGCCGCGCAGCATGGCGGTGGCCAGCAGGAACAGGAACACGCCGGGCATCGCGATCAGCATGATGCGGGCGTAGCGCGTGGAGTCGGCCAGCACGTCAGGCGGCGTGCCCAGCATGGCCAGCATCGGCGTGGTGAACAGGCCCCCGAACACCGCGATCGCCAGGCCCAGCAGCAGGCCCACCGTGAGCGTGGTGCCCGCCACCGCCTTGGCCTTGGCTGCGTCGCGTGCGCCCCAGGCCTGGCCGATGAGCACCGAGGCGCCCGCGCCCAGCCCGATGATGAAGGCGATGAAGAAGAACATCACCGGGAAGAAGCTCGACACCGCCGCCAGCGCGCTCACGCCGAGCATCTGCCCGACGTAGACGTTGTTGATGGTGCCGGAGAGCGACTGCAGGATGTTGCTGAGCAACATCGGCGCCAGGAAGAACAGGAACACCTTCCACAGCGGACGCGGCGCACCCACCGGCGCCACGGGCACGCCGCGCAGTCCGCTCGGGTTGCCGGGGCTGGTGGAGGTGGTGCTGCTGTCGGGCGCCGCGCTCATGCAGCACCCCAGCCACCGGCCGACAGCTTGTGCAGGTGCACGCGCAGGTCGGTGGGCCAGGGTTCCACGAGGTCGCTGAAGCGCTGATGCTCGCCCGCGAACAGCGCGCGCGTGGCTTCCTCGAAGCCGGGCAGGTTGCCCGCGATGGCGGTCATGAAGCGGTAGGTGGCTTCGCGCGCGGCGCGCACCGTGTCGCGGTCGGCGTGCACGTGGCGTGCGTCGTCCACCAGCTTGCGCAGCGCCACCGAGGCGCCGCCCGGCTGGCGGCCGAGCCAGTCCCAGTGACGCGGCAGCAGCGTGACTTCGCGCGCCACCACGCCCAGGCGCGGACGGCCGACGCCGCGCGGTGCGTCTTCGTGTTTCTCGGCTTCGAGCGCGGAGGTCTCGATGGCCTTCGGGTCGCGCAGATCGACATCGAGCTGCTCGCCGGTCTGGTCGTCGAACACGAGGCAGGTGGCGGCGTCGCCGCGCTCGCGCAGTTGCGTGAGCACCTGGGCCTTGGTGCCGGCGGCGACGCGCTGGAAGCCGGCAAACGCAGTGAATGTGGTCGGTAGTTCGTCGGGTGACATGCAAATTCTTTTTGGGTTGTCGATCCGGGCGGAACGAAACGAGGTTCGTAATCTACCCGCAGGACGGTTCAGGCGTGCGGCGTGTCGTGATCGCACAGCACCCGCAGCGCGGCATGGAGGTCTGGCAGGCGTTGCGGGTCCAGCGATTTCACGGCATCGACGCAGATCGCTTCGACGGTGGTGATGGCGGCTTGCATCAACTTCCTTCCGCCGCTGCGAATAATCGCATGGCGCCGGGGGTCGTCATCGGGTCCCGTCGTGCGCTCGGCCAGGCCGGTCTTTTCGAGCAGCACCATCTTGCGGATCAGCGCCGACATTGGCAACCCCAGCGTGTGCGCCAGTTCGGCCATCGGCATGCGGTCGTTGCCGGCCCGCAGCAACAGGTGGAGCAGGGTGAAGTCGTCGTAGTCCAGCCCGTGAAAGGCGCCCAGGTCCTCGTTGAGTTTCAGGCTCAGGCTTGCGTGGGCGCGGCCGAGGTCGAGGCAAAAGCCCAGTGCGTCGGTGCTCATGGCGTGTTGTAGCCCTTGTCAGTGGTGCACTGGAGTTCCTCGCGCCAGAGCTCCAGCAGCTTTTCCAGCTCCGCCGCGCGGTCGAAGGCGGGGTCGTCGCGCTCCTTCACCCGGTCGATCACCTCGAAGCCGAAGTGCGTCGCGCCCTGCGCCACCCAGTCGCGCTGCAAGGCCTTGTTGCGGTGCGAGCGCAGGTTCAGCTCGAAGCGGGCGCGGTTCATGGCGCCTTCGACATCGAGGCTGCCGGCCACGTAGACGCGGCTGTCCATCAGGTTGCGGATGACGAAGACGCCGGCGGGGCGCACGCTGTCCTTGTATTGCTTGACGAGGGTACGTCGGGTGGAAGGAGATGGATTCATCTCCAAATATTACCCGGGCAAAATATAAAACACAATACACCCGGGTAAAAATAGATTCACTCGGCGCGCAGCCGGTGCCAGCCGCGCAGCACCCGCCGGTGCACCGCCCGCACGATCCGCCAGGGGCGGCTTTCGCGCACCCGCGTCAGCACGCTGTCTTTCCATGCTTTCCAGCGCGGGTACCAGCGGGCGAACCAGGCCAGGCGCATCAGCGAGCCCTCGACCAACTGGAAGATCCGCGCGACCACGGCCGTGCCGGCGAGCTTGGCCAGCAGCAGCACAGCCATGCCGCTGAACGCGTGGCCACGGCCGAACAGGAACAGCGCCAGCAGCTTCACCGGAAAGAGCAGCAGCATCGGCACGAAGAACGCCAGCAGCGCGCCCCAGGGCGGCAGTGCGCGCAGCAGGTTCTCGAGCCGCGCCCAGAAGGGCAGGCGCGCCAGCCGCGCGACCAGCGCCGCGAGCGGGGCCCAGCCCCATTCCTCGAACAGCAGCACCGGCACGAGGATCGTGGTGGCAACGGCGCGGAACAGGGCGCGCAAGGCGCGCACGAGGGGGTTGTGCATGCGCGAAGGGTATACGCACACGGCCGCGCGCCGCCGGGACCTTGCGGACCCGACGGCGCATCGTTCGAAAAAGCGGCGTCTGCGCGCCTGTCTATTTGCGGCCGACGCTGCTGTCTTCCGCGGGCCGGAAGAACAGGTATTCGCCCCGGCCCAGTTCGGGCGTGACCTCGTAGCCGCTGCACCGCGTGACGTTGCACTGGATGATCACGACGCGCGGCCAGATGGTGGCCGAGGTCGGAAACCCCGGCATGTACTGCGGCACGTGCCAGACGCCGTAGTCGCCCACCGGCTCGGCGTTTTCCGTGCCGCTGGCGTTCTGCAGGCCGCTGCCCATGGGCATCCGCTCGATGCGGATGATCGGCGTGGCGGCGACCGATGCCGTCGCCACGCAACAGGCGGCCAGCCAGAGAGGAACGGTCCTGGTGTTCATGGTGATGGACTCCAGAGCCGACCTCATTGCGCGTCGGCCGGTGCCGAAGCCACCTCGTCGGCCGGGTCAGCCGGCAGGCGGCGCGTGATGCGCGCTTCCAGGATGTCCGGCTGCGGGGCCACGGCACTCGCCATGACCGGTGCCGGCTCCGCCGCAGGTGCCGCGGCTTCCTCGGCGGGCGCTGCGGCCACGGGGGCCGGTGCCACTTCCGGCGCAGACACCGGGACGGCGGTCACGGCCGGTGCCGGTTGCGGTGCCGGCTGTTCCTGCGCCGGGGCTGCCATGGGCATCGCCTCGACCAGCGTGGCCGGTGGGGCGGGCTGCTGCACCGCCACGACCGGCGCGGGCGCCGGGGCCGGGGCCGGGGCCAACGCGACTGGCGCCGCAGGTGCCACGGGCGCCACCGGCTGGGGCACGGCCACCGCCACGGGAGCCGGCGCAGGTGCTGGAGCCGCGGCCACGGGCGCTACCGGCGCCGCCGGACGTGCCGCCACGGGCGCGCCGGCCGAGGAGGCCTGCGGTCCGAACGCGCTCACGCGCTCTTCGGCGGTCATCGACTGCGGGCACTTCGAGCCGGTCATCTCCAGGGCCGCCTGGGCCGCCGGGTCCATGCAGTCCATGGCCAGCGACGCTGCCTTCATGCCCTTGTTCCAGAGCTCGCGGCTCATCTTCAGGCGCTTGCAGTGTTCGTCCGTCCAGGTGGTGCCGAAGCTCAGCCCGACCCCTGCGCCGTTGGCGCTGGCGCTGGTGCTGCCCATGCAGGTGTCATTGCTGGTCGTCAGGTTCGGGCCGCTCACGGAGGGCACGTTCTTGACGGTGTAGCTGCCACGGTAGTCGACGGTGCTGGTCGTCGCGCCCGTGTTGTTGATGTTCTGTGTGCTGTTGCTGTCCACCGTGGCCCGGGAGGTGACTTCCGAGGGGGCGGAGCTGTTGAAATTCACCGCCTGGGTGTTGCCCTGGGCGTTGGTGGTGGCTGAACTCTGCGACTGGTTGTTGGCGCCACCCGCCGTGGTCTGCGCCAAGGCGCCGGCGGACAGGCCCAGCAAGGTCAGGGCAATCAATGTTTTCATTTTTTCGACTCCTTTGGGAAGCAGGGGAGGGGCGTGCCCCTCCCCGTTTCTGGTCCAACAACCGATGGTCCGGATCGCTCAGGGAGCGTTGGCCGTTGCGCCGGAGATCGCGCCACCGGCGGTGCCGCCACCGTTGCTGAAGCCCGCTGCGTTGCCCACGGCGAAGTTGATGACGCCCGTGGAACCGCCGGTCGAGCCCGACGTGGCCGAGGTCGTCGTGCCGTTGACGATGCCGTTGACCGCGCCCGAATTGGCGCTGAAACCGGCCGTCGTGCCCGAGGTGCGCGTCACCACGGCCAGACCGCCGCCAGGACCTGCAGCGGTGGCTGCGGTGTTGTTGGTGGTGGAGCCGGCTGCGCCGCCTGCAGAGCCGCTCACGGGGTTGGCGCCGCCGCCGGCGTAGTTCGCATTGGCGCTCGAGGTCGCATTGGCCTGCGCATTCGCACCGCCTGCAGCCACGCCGTTGCCGGTCGTTGCTGCCACGCTGGTCACGCGTCCTTGCGTGGTGGCCGAGCCGCTGGCGGTGGCGCCGCCGACGCGCAGGAAGGCATTGCCTGCTGCGCCGCCCGCCGCGTTGGCCGTGGCCGACGAGGTGGAGCTGGCTGCGTTGTAGCTCAGTGCGCTGCCCGTTCCGGAGCTGGCGGCGACCGAGCCAGCCGAGCTGGAGGAACCGGTCGTGGTGTTGGTGACGGCGAGCGCCACGCTGCTGCCGGTTGCGGTCCCGATGCCAGCCACGAGAACCACTGCCATGGCGATAAGAGTCTTCTTCATGATGCTTCCTCGATAGTGTTGAAACGAACCCGATCGCCGGGGAATCCGGCCATCAGCGACGGTCAGCGAGCACGGATTGAATGGATTCCGTTGCGACCGGGATGCAGTTTCAGCGGGGGGAAGGGATCGAAAAATGCCTCAGGCTGGGTAGTGCAAGGCTATGGCGAAAGCAATGCCCGGCCGCGTTTTCGGCGTGGGCAGGGGACCGGTTTCCGGCCCTGTTTCCCTCGTGGCCACTATCACTTTCGTTCACAATCTGGCAATATTGCAACCGAAAGAAACCAAGGTAATCAAAAAAGCCGATAGCCGGAAAAAGAGTAGAAATCGATTAACTTTTGTTCACGAAGTCGCGACTTTTATCTGTGACAAGGGGGCTTAAATGGAAAACGATCTCGACATTTCATTGACCGATGTCGGTGGTGGCGCTAGGAAATTCTCCAATCCCGGCCAGTTCGGTGGGCTGCTGGCTCCCTCGGCGGATACCCTGCCGTGGCCGGACTACCTCACGGGCCAGGAAACCAAGCCTGTTCGTGTCTTGCTCGTCGACGACGACCCCTTTGTCCGCCGTGTCATCGCCCAGGAACTGCTGGGCGATCTGCGCATCCAGCTCGAAGGCCAGGCCGGCTCCCTGCGCGAGGGACGGCGCCTCTTGATGCAGCATGAATTCGATGTGCTCATGGTCGACATCCGCCTCGGAGACGGCAGCGGATTCGAGCTCATCGAAGAGGCCAAGAAACACCGCAGCGCGGCCGAGATCATCGTCATTTCCGCGCTGGAAGACGAGCCCCAGGTGCTGCACGCCTTCGAGCTCGGCGCCTCGGGTTACCTGGTGAAGAACGCCTGGTTCCAGAGCTATGCCCAGGCCGTGCTGCAGGTGGTGAATGGCGGGGCCGCCATCACCCCCCGGCTGGCGCGGCGGCTGCTCGTTCACCTGGACCACCAGCGCGCCAATCCGAGCCCGGTGCGCCCGCCGGACAGCAAGGCGACCCTGTCGGCACGGGAGCGCGAAGTGTTGCGACTTGTAGCCACGGGATATGTGACGGAAGAGATCGCCCTGCAGCTCACCATCAGTGCCCAGACGGTTAACGCGCACGTCAAGAACATCTACCGCAAGCTGCACGCCCACACCCGCGCGCAGGCCGTGAGTTTCGCCTCGCACCGGGGGCTGCTCTAGGGCGCGCTTCGGGCGCGCCGCGTTCGCAGCGGAGCCACCCATGCGCGCGCCCGCGCCCCCGCTCCCGCCGTATTTCCTGGAGGACCAGTTCGTGTGGCTTTCGATCGCCGCCTGGTGTGTGCTCCTGATCTGGCTGTGGCCGCGTGCCTCGCGCCAGCGGATGCTGCTGTGGGTGGGGCTCGCATTCGCGCTGCACCTGACACCGGTGGTAGGGCAGGTGATTCGCGCGACCTCGGCGATCACCACGCTGGGTACCGAGGTGCCGGCCGCCTTCTGGGCCCTGCAGGGGGTGAACGTCGCCGTGCTCTGCATGATCGTGGCCACCTGGTATTTCACGCGGCGCCGCCTCGTGCGCTACCGCCAGGCGCAGGCCGTGCTCGCCGAGCGCCGCCGCATCGCCAGCGACCTGCATGACGGCGTCGGCTCGCGGCTGGTGGCGCTCATGGCCAGCTACGACCCGCGCTCCGCCGACGCCCGCGAGCTGTCGATGGCCCTGCAGGCCTGCCTGCTGGAGCTGCAGATGACGGTCGACTCCCTCGACGACCAGGCCGACACCAGCATCGGCGAGCGCCTGGGCCACTTGCGTTACCGGCTGCAACCGGCGTTCGACCGGCTTGGCATCACGCTCGTGTGGAACGTGCAGGACGTGGTGCTGGCACCGCCGCTGTCGCCCGAGGCCGCGATGCAGCTGTGCCGCATCGCGCAGGAGGCCTTGTCGAACGTGCTGCGCCATTCGCAGGCGACCCGCGTAGAAGTGCGCTTCGGCCCGCGCGAACGCTCGCACGGCCTGGTGCTCGAAGTGCTCGACGACGGGCGCGGCCTGGATGCGGCGGCCGGCGAACCGGGCGGCAAGGGCCTGCGCAGCATGCGCGAGCGCGCCGATACGCTGCACGGCGAGCTGGCCGTCATGGACGCAGCGCCGCACGGGCTGCGCATCCGGCTCGTGATGCCCGGCGAAGTGCTGCCGCAGTCGGCGGTCGCGGCGCCGGCCGAGAGCACGTTGTAACCAGCCCGCACCGGTGCCCGGCAAGGGGGCTCGTCGCCTATGGCAAACTTCCGCGCTTTGCCAGGGACGCGCTCAAGACATGCAGAAAATCATTCGCCAGCTCGCCGTTGAAATCAAGGTCGGCGAGCACCAGGTGAAGGCCGCCGTCGAACTGCTCGACGAAGGCGCCACGGTTCCGTTCATTGCCCGCTATCGCAAGGAAGTCACGGGCGGCCTCGACGACATCCAGCTGCGCGAACTGGAAGCCCGGCTGTCTTACCTGCGCGAACTCGAAGACCGCCGCGTGGCGGTGCTCAAGGCCATCGACGAGCAGGGCAAGCTGACCCCCGAACTGCGCGCCGCGATCGAATTCGCGCCGACCAAGCAGGAGCTCGAAGACCTGTACCTGCCGTTCAAGCAGAAGCGCCGCACCAAGGGCCAGATCGCCCGCGAATTCGGCATCGAGCCGCTGGCCGACAAGCTGCTGGCCGACCCCACGCTCGACCCGGCCGTCGAAGCCAAGGCCTTCCTGCAGCCCGCCACCACGCTGGACGACGGCAAGCCGGGCCCCGATTTCTCCACCGTGCCCCTCGTGCTCGACGGCGTGCGCGACATCCTGTCCGAGCGCTGGGCCGAAGACGCCGTGCTGGTGCAGCGCCTGCGCGAATGGCTCTGGAACGAAGGCCTGCTCAAGTCCACCCTGATGGCCGGCAAGGACGAGAACAACGCCGACATCGCCAAGTTCCGCGACTACTTCGACTACGACGAACCCATCGGCCGCGTGCCGTCGCACCGCGCCCTGGCCGTGTTCCGCGGCCGCGCGCTCGAGGTGCTCGACGCCAAGCTCGTGCTGCCCGTCGAGCCCGAGCCGGGCAAGCCCAGCATCGCCGAAGGCAAGATCGCGCTGCACCTGGGCTGGAGCCACGCCGCCCGCCCGGCCGACGACCTGCTGCGCAAGTGCGTGGCCTGGACCTGGCGCGTGAAGCTGGCGCTGTCGACCGAGCGTGACCTGTTCACCCGCCTGCGCGAAGACGCCGAAAAGGTCGCCATCAAGGTGTTCGCCGACAACCTGCGCGACCTGCTGCTGGCAGCCCCTGCCGGCCGGCGCGTCGTGATGGGCCTGGACCCCGGCATCCGCACCGGCGTGAAGGTGGCCGTGGTCGATTCGACCGGCAAGCTGGTCGAGACCGCCACCGTGTTCCCGCACGAACCGCGCAAGGACTGGGAAGGCTCGCTGCACACCCTGGGCAAGCTGTGCGCCAAGCACGGCGTGAACCTGATCGCCATCGGCAACGGCACCGCCAGCCGCGAGACCGACAAGCTGGCCGGCGACCTCATCAAGCTGCTGGCCAAGATGGCCGCGCAGGCCGGTGCGCCCGAAATGACGGTCGACAAGGTCGTGGTCAGCGAAGCCGGCGCCTCCGTGTATTCCGCCAGCGAATTCGCCTCGCAGGAAATGCCCGACGTCGACGTGAGCCTGCGCGGCGCCGCCTCCATCGCGCGCCGCCTGCAGGACCCGCTGGCCGAGCTCGTGAAGATCGACCCCAAGAGCATCGGCGTGGGCCAGTACCAGCATGACGTGAACCAGAGCGAACTCGCGCGCACCCTGCAGGCCGTGGTCGAAGACTGCGTGAACTCGGTGGGCGTCGACCTGAACACCGCCAGCGTGCCGCTGCTCAGCCGCGTGTCCGGCCTGTCGGCCAGCGTGGCCAAGGCCGTGGTGCGCTGGCGCGAAGCCAACGGTGCGTTCTCCACCCGCAAGCAGCTGCTCGACGTGACCGGCTTCGGCCCCAAGGCCTTCGAGCAGAGCGCCGGCTTCCTGCGCATCCGCGACGGCGCCGACCCGCTGGACATCACCGGCGTGCACCCCGAAACGTACCCGCTGGTCGAGCAGATCATCGTCAAGACCGGCAAGCCCATCGCCGAGCTGATGGGCCGCGCCGACATGCTCAAGACCCTCAAGCCCGAGCTGTTCGCCAACGAGAAGTTCGGCGTCATCACGGTCAAGGACATCCTGGGCGAACTCGAGAAGCCCGGCCGCGACCCGCGCCCCGACTTCAAGGTGGCGCGCTTCAACGACGGCGTGGACGACATCTCCGACCTCACCGAGGGCATGATCCTCGAGGGCACCGTGAGCAACGTGGCCCAGTTCGGCGCCTTTGTCGACCTCGGTGTGCACCAGGACGGCCTGGTCCACGTGAGCCAGCTGAGCCACAAGTTCGTCAACGACGCCCGCGAAGTCGTCAAGACCGGCGACATCGTCAAGGTCAAGGTGATGGAAGTCGACGTGGCCCGCAAGCGCATCGGCCTGTCGATGAAGCTCGACGCCGCGCCCGCACGCCGCGACGGCCCGCGCGACAACCGCTTCGAAGGGGCAGGGCGCGGCCAGCAGCAACAAGGCCGGCGCGACAACTCGCCGCAGCCGGCGGGGCAGATGGCGAGTGCGTTTGCCAAGTTGCAGGGGTTGCGCAAGTAACCGCCAGCAGATCGAAGGCCATCCCGTTAAACTAGTCATCTAACTAGTCTGATGGGGTGGCGCCGATGAAAACCTGGCCGGTACAAGACGCGAAAGCGCGTTTCAGCGAATTCCTGGAGGCCTGTCTGAACGACGGGCCGCAAATGGTCACCCGGCGCGGTGCCGAGGCGGCCGTGCTGGTGCCGGCCGCGGAATGGCGGCGGCTGCATGCCATCGCCAAACCCTCGCTCAAGGAGCTGCTGTGCACCGACGAGGCGCGCACCGAGTTCCTCGTGCCCGAGCGCGGCGCCGCGCGCAGGCGACGCGTCACCCCGGCCCGTTGAAGGCGCGCGCAGCATGTACCTTCTGGACACGAACGTCATTTCCGAACTGCGTCGGCTTCGGCCTCATGGCGCCGTCCTGGCGTGGCTGGCGCCCATTCCCGACAGCGAACTTCACCTGTCGGCCGTGACACTGGGCGAGATCCAGGCCGGCATCGAACTCACGCGCGAACAGGACACGGCGAAAGCGGACGAGATCGAGCAGTGGGTCGAGCTGGTCGCTGCGTCGTACAACGTCCTGCCGATGGATGCGAAAACCTTCAGGCTGTGGGCCCGGCTGATGCACCGCAGCTCCGTCACGCTGTACGAAGACGCCATGATCGCCGCCACGGCGAAACAGCACGGCCTGACCGTCGTCACGCGCAACGTGAGCGACTTTGCCGGCTTCGGTGTCGAGGTCTTCAATCCCTTCGAAACGGGTGCCGCATGAAAGCCCTGCGCATCTACGCCGGCCCTGCGGCCCGCCAGCACATCGAACAGCACGGCCTGCGTCCGCAGGACGTGCGCACCGTCCCCGGCGCGGCCGGCGGGCCCAAGGGGCTGATCCTCGGGCCGCTCGATCGCTTCATCTTCGGGCGCTGGCTCACGCAGTCGAGCCAGCCGGTGGACCTGGTGGGTGCGTCGATCGGCGCGTGGCGGCTGGCGACGGCCTGCCTGGCGGACCCGGAGGCGGCCTTCGGGCGCTTCGAGCACGACTACGTGCGCCAGCAGTTCGAAGTGCCGCCGGGCCAGAAGCGGCTCAGCCCGCACCAGCTCAGCGAACGTTTCGCGGAAAGCCTCGACACCTTCTATGGCGGACGCATCGGCGAGGTGCTGGGCCATGCGCGCTACCGGCTGCATGTGGTGACCTCGCGCGGGCGCCACATCCTCGGGCGCGAGGGCAGGGCGCGCACGCCGGTCGGCTACCTGGGCGCCTTCGCGAGCAACAGCCTGCACCGCAAGAGCCTGGGCGCCTGGCTGGAGCGCTGCGTGTTCTCCACGCCCGGTGCGGCCTTGCCCTTCGGCACGACCGACTTCCGCACGCGCCAGCACGCGCTGAGCGAGGCCAACTTCAACCGCGTGCTGCAGGCCTCGTGCTCCATTCCGTTCCTGCTGGCGGCGGTGCACGACATTCCGGGCGCGCCGCGCGGCGCCTACTGGGACGGCGGCATCACCGACTACCACCTGCACCTGGACTACCAGCCGGCCGACGAAGGCATCGTGCTGTACCCGCACTTCCAGCAGGCCGTGGTGCCGGGCTGGCTCGACAAGGGGCTGCGCTGGCGCCACAAGTCGACGCGCTTTCTCGACCGCATGGTGGTGCTCGCGCCCAACCCCGAGTGGGTGAAGACGCTGCCGCACGGCAAGCTGCCCGACCGCAAGGACTTCATCCGCTTCGCGAACGACGCGCAGGCCCGCATCGCGGCCTGGGGCCAGGCCACGCGCGAGGCGACGCGGCTGTCGGACGAGTTCGAGGCCTGGCTCGGCGACGACGGGCGCTCGCGCGACATCCTGCCGCTTTGAGCCCACCTTGTCCCGTCGGGGACAAACCCTGAGCGCCGGCGCAGGAGCGCGCTTCGAGAATGGTCCGATCCATGCCATCCGAAGGGTTCCCGACCATGCCGCACGCCACGCTCTCCCGCCGCCGTTTTTCTCTTGCCACGGCCGCCGCTGCTGCCAGTCTGGCCGCACCGTCTTTCGCGCAGAGCGCCTGGCCGAGCAAGCCGATCCGAATCGTCGTGCCCTACACGCCGGGCGGCTTCACCGACCAGATGGCGCGGCTGGTGCAGGCGGGCCTGCAGACACGCCTGGGCCAGCCGGTGGTGATCGACAACAAGCCCGGCGCGAACAGCCTGATTGGCGTCGATGCCGTGGCCAAGGCCGCGCCCGACGGCAGCACCTTCGGCGTCGTCATCGCGGCCTACACGGCCAACACCACGCTGTACCCCAAGCTGCCCTACGACCCGCGCAAGGACCTCGTGGGCGTTTCGCTGATGGGTGTGTCGCCGCTGCTCGCGGCGGTCAACAACGACGCGCCGTTCAAGACCGCGCGCGAGCTCATCGACTACGCACGCAAGCACCCCGGCAAGGTGAGCTTCGGCTCGTCGGGCAACGGCTCGGCCGCGCACCTCACGAGCGAGCTGTGGAAGTCGCTCACGCAGACCTACATGATCCACATCCCGTACCGCGGCGCGGTGCCTGCGCTGACCGACCTGATGGGCGGGCAGATCCAGCTGTTCTTCGATGCGCCCACGGGCCTCATCAACCAGGGCAAAGCCGGCAAGGTGCGGCTGATCGGCGTGGCCGGCGACAAGCGCCTGCCGGCCGTGCCCGACGTGCCGACCTTCATCGAGCAGGGCTTCGCGGGCTTCACCGGCAGCACCTGGGCCGGCATGCTGGCGCCGGCGGGCACGCCGCGCGAGATCGTCAAGCGCATGTCGGAAGAGGTGGCGCGCATCATCAAGAGCGACGAGACGCGCGCCAAGCTCGATGCCATGGGCACCTTCCCGGCGGGCAGCACGCCCGAAGAGTTCGACGCGTTCATTGCGTCCGAGACCACCAAGTGGGGCAAGGTGATCCGCACGGCGGGCGTCAAGCTCGACTGAGCCTCCAGCGCTGTTTCAGGGGGCCAGCACCAGCACCTTGAACTGGCTGGGCACGATGCGCATGCCCACGATGTTGCAGCGGTTCTGCACCGCCAGGCTGGTCATGCGCGTGCAGGGCGTGCCCTTGAGCAGCACCGTGAACGCGCCGGTGATGTGGCGCGACGGCCCCATCACCGTCTGCGACACCACGCCCATGAGCACGCCGGCGTTGTCGCCGTTGGTGATCGGGGTGGTGGTCGCCATGTTGTGCACGGGCGTGCCGCCGTACAGGATGTTCCAGGCGTTGGGCAGGGCCGTGGGCCCGAGCGCGATGTTGGGGTAGGGCACGGGCAGCGCGGGCGGTGTCTTGCAGACATCGGGAAACGCGAGGTCCATTCCCATCATCTGTGCGTTGGCGAACATGGTTCAGGCTCCTTGTCGGTATCAACCCATGTGGATCTGTTCGGCGTCGACCTTCACCAGCGCCTGGCTGGTGACGAAGGTGTTCTTGGCGTGCAGGCGCAGGCTTTGCGAGGCCTGCATGTCGATCTGGCCCGCGCGCACCTGCTCGACCTCTTCGGTGAGGCGAAAGCTCGAGCGCGTGAGCAGGCTCAGGCGGTCGAGCACGGTCTCGAGCGTGCGGCCCACGAAGCGGGCGACCAGTGTGGTCACGCGCACTTCGGCGCCGCGGTAGGCCATGTCGGTGATGTCGACGGTGGCCTTGTCGGCCTGAAGTGCGAACGCGCTGGCCTGCATCGCGATGCCGCCGCGCCGCGAGCGGATCGTGAGGTCGCCCTCGGCCACGAGCTGCGACTGGCTGGGGTCGGCCTGCGTGACGACGGCGATCAGGAACAGCTGGTCGCGCTGCGGCCCGGCCACGAGCACGACATCGCCCACGGCAGGCTGCAGCAGGCAGCTCGCTGCGCGCGGGCAATGCCAGGGCGCACTGCCTGGCTGCGGCTCGACGACGAAGCGGCCGTCGGGCAGCGTTTGCACGACGGTGCCGAGCGCGCTGCCGGTCCAGACGGGTGCGGCTTGCGCAGGCAGCGGCTTGCGCAGCAGTGCGTGCATCTCGGTCTCGGGCGTCTCCGACGGCGGCGAAACAGGTTCGCGAAGGACTCGGTGATTCATGGCGGGGTGTCCTGTGGATCGGGCGGCAGCGGCCGGCCGAAGGTGTCGCGGCCGGCGCGTTGCGGGCGGCTCGCACGGGCGGCAGAAAAGCGCTCGGCCTCGAACAGCGCCGGGTCGCTGTCGAGCACGCCGAGGCGGTCGCTCCAGCGCACGCCGGTCTCGATCGCGCGGTGCATCTGGGTGCGGTGGAAGGTCGCGCCGCGCAGGTCGGCATCGGCGAGGTCGGCGTAGGAGAAATCCGCGTACACGAGGTGGCTGCGGGCGAACGCGGTGCGGCGGCAGCTCGCGCGGTGGAACACGCACTGTTCGAGCCGCGCGTCCGACAGGTCGGCGTCGTCGAGCCGTGCACCGACCCACAGGCTCTGGTCGAAGTGCCCGCCGCGCGCGTCCACCCGGCGCAGGTCGGCTTCGGGGAACAGGCACTGCGGCGCCTGCACGCCCGACAGCACCGCGCCTTCGAGCTTCGCGCCCTTGAAATTGCACTGGCTCAGCCGTGCGCCGGCGAAGTTGCAGCCCGTGAGGTCGGCATCGATGAACTGGCACAGATGGAACGACTGCGCCGAGAAGTCCTGCCCCGCGAGGTCGGCCTCGCCGAAGATCACGTTGTGGAAGCTCGCACCTTTGAAGCGCGTGCCGCGCAGCGCCGCGCGGTAGAAGACGGTGGTGTTCAGTGCCGTGTCGTCGAAGCGCGTGCCGTCGAGGCGGCATTCGCCGAACACCGCCTTCGTGAGGTCCGCGCGCTCGAAGTCCGCGCCGTCGAGCGTGCTCTGGTGAAAGGTGGCCTGGCCCGCCTGCGCCTCGGTCATGTCGACGCGGCTCAGGTCGGCCTCGGAGAAGACGGCGTGGGCCATCGCCGCAGATCGCAGGCGCGCGCGGGGCAGGGCGCAGCGGTGGAAGGCGGCGTGCTGCAGGTCGGCGATGTCGAGCACCGCATCGTCGAAGCGGCAGCTGTCGAACATCGATTCGCCCAGCCGCGCGCCGCGCAGGTTCGCCCGGCGGAAATCGCAGGCGCCGAAGCTGCCGCCGCGCAGGTCCATGCCGTCGAAGTCCATGCCCTGGAAGTCCTGGTCCTGGAGGTGGTCGCCGCCGCGGATCTTCGCTGCCAGCTCGGCCGGCGTCATCGCACCGGGTCCGCGGCGCGGCGCGGGAGGGTCTTGGCCTGTTCGAGGTGCGCGCCGTGCGTGTCGGTCACGCTGTCGATCAGGGTCTGCGAGACGTCGGCGCGGAACAGGTTGGCCTCGCGCAGGTCGGTGCGCGCCAGGCGGGCTTTCTGCAGGCTGGCGTGCATGAGGTTGGCGCCGCGCAGCGAGGCCTGCGTGAAGTCGGCACGGATGAAGAGGCTTTCGGGCGCATCGCAGCCACTGAGGTCCGCGCCCGTGAGGCTGCAGGCCGACAGGTCGCAGGTGTCGAGCGTGGCGCGCACGAAGCGCGCGCCGTCCAGCGGCATCTCGCGCAGGCCGCATTGCACCAGCGTCGCGTCTTCGAAGTCCATGGTGCGCAGGCTGCTGGCGCCGACGAAGCAGGTGGTGTGCAGGGTGGCGCCGCGAAAGACGATGCCGGTGTCGCCCGGCGTGTGGGCCCAGGCGCAGGCTTCGAGCCGGGCCTCGCTGAAGTCGAGCCGCTCGGCGATGCACGAGATCAGGCCGACCTTGTGGAGCACGGCGTTGCGAAAGCTGCAGTCCTGCAGGCGGGTCTGTTCGAGGAAGGTCACGTAGGAAAGGCGTGCTGCATCGAAGCGGCAGTGGTCGACCTGCAGGCCGAGCACCGTCAGGTGCTCCAGCGAGGCTTGCGAGAAATCGCAATGGTCGAAGTGCGTCTCCTCGAGCGTGGTGTGGTGCAACTGCGCGCCGGTGAACACGGTGTGGACGCAGTGCGCCAGGCTGAGGTTCGCGCGGTGCAGCACGCAGCCCGCGAGCGAGGCCTGCACGAGGCGCGCACGCACGAGCACGGCCTCGGTGGCATCCGCGCCATCGAGCCGGGCGCCTTCGAGGTTCGCGTGTTCGAGCAGCGTGCGGTGCAAGCGTGCGCCGCGCAGGTCCATGCCCGACAGGTCGGCGCCGGTGAGGTCCATCTCGGAGAGGTCGCGCGTGGTGGCCATCGCGTCTTGCACGCGCCGGCGCGCCTCGACG
Organism: Variovorax sp. GW460-12-1-14-LB1; assembly: GCF_059423605.1. NCBI lineage: Bacteria > Pseudomonadati > Pseudomonadota > Betaproteobacteria > Burkholderiales > Comamonadaceae > Variovorax > Variovorax sp. GW460-12-1-14-LB1. Next base: position 41,905 of record NZ_JBWKYF010000002.1, on the reverse strand, counting down.
GCGCGTTCGCCTTCGAGCACGTCGGCGGGCGACTGGTGCTGCGCGCCCATGCGGTACATGTCGATCAGCCCGCGCTGGCCTTTCTCGACCACCTCGGCGAAGGCCTGCTGCTGCGCGGGCGGCAGCGCGGACGTGCCCGTCGCGGCGGCGATGCCGAACATGCCCTGCAGCACGGTCTGCGCGTCGAAGGCGGGCGGGCCCTTGGTCGTGGTGCGGTCGATGTTCGAAACCAACGCTGCGGAATCGAAACCGACCTGGCGCGACTCGGCCGCATTGCGCTGACCCGCGCGCTCGAGCTCGCGCCGGCCCTCTTCGAGCGCCTGGCGCTGGTCCTGCGTGAAACGCCGCGTGCGCTCGACGAACTCGGGCAGCTCGGCGAGCGTCGGCGCCTTGCGAAAGGGCTCGGGCATCGGCCGCTCGCGCAGCAGGCGCGGATCGTGGCCGGCCTCGCGCGCCTTCTCCATCAGGTCCCCGCGCAACCGGTCGCCGCGCTCGCGCATGTTGCGCACCATCGCGGATTCTTCGCCGTCGTCCAGCGTGTCGAGCCACGGGCCGATGGCCTGCGCGGGCAGCAGCTCGTCGTCGCGGGCCGCATGCAGCGCGCCGGTCTCGGGATCGCAGCGGCGCTGGAGGAGGGCGAAGTAGTGCGCCAGCGGGCGCGGCGCATCACCCGCAGCTTCGATGGCGGGCATCACATGGGTCACGTCGTCGGCATCGTCTTCCACGATGTCGATCTCGCCGTGGTGGATCAGCGCCACCTGCGCGCGGTGCGGAAAGAACCACGCCGTGGTGAGGCGCATGGGCACTTCGTCGAACTGCTCCGGCTCGCGGCCGGGGCCGCTTCGGCGCGCGATGAAGGCGCGTGCACGCCAGTCGGGCAGGCGCCCGCGCTGCACCGGCTGCGTGGGGTGCATGTGCCAGATCTCGTAGGGCGTGCCGCCGGGGATGTGGTCGCGCGCGGGCCAGCGCTGCTGCGGCGGCGCGGCGTTGAAGAAGCGCCAGTCCATGTCCTCCGAAAAACCGGGGAACAGGTGCTCGCGCCAGTGGCCGTCGTACTGCCGGCCGATCAGGCGCATGCGGCTGGGCCGGGTCAGGTCGATCGGGCCGAGGCCGGCCGGCTCGGTCTCGCGATCGGACCGGTCGATGCGCTGCTGCGGGTCTTCGATGTTCGGCAGGCGCTGCACCTGCAGGCCGTTGACGGTCTCGAGCGCGTGGCCGATGCCCTGCGGGTTCTCGGCAAAGCCGGGGCCGCCGTAGGCGCGCGTGGCGTCGAGCCGCATCGATTCGAAGGGCTGCGGCGCGGTGGAACGGCCGTCGAGCCAGAAGCGGTCGCCGAACACCAGCAGCTGGCGCGAAAGCTCACCCACGCGCATCGCGACGGCACAGGCGGTCTTGTCGTCCTGGTGCCGGGTGTAGGCATGGCCGGTGGCCAGGAACTCGGCGTGGGGTTTGGGAATGCCCAGGTCGATGGCGCCCGTGGGGCCGAGCTCTTCGGCGGCGATCTTCCAGAACTCCGGCTCGGGCAGCAGCACGGGCGCGGCGTCCATCGACACCATGCCCATCAGCGTGACGCCCAGGCGTTGCTGGCGGCCCCGCAGGAAGGGGCGTGTGATGACGCTCAGCCGCAGCGGCTTGACGGTTTTCAATGGGAATCAGCTCCGTGCGGGTGCCACTTCGAGCGGCGTGCGCTGCCGGTCGACCGCCACCACGTCGGGGTGCGCCGGGTCCTGGACCAGATGCAGGGTCGCGCCCGGCACCGCGAGGCGGGGCAGCAGCAGTTCGTCGACCAGCGTGCGCAGCACCACGCTCGGCACCGGGGACGACGGCGGCATCTGCAGCGTGAATTCGAGCGCGACCATGCACTGGCCGTGGCTGCCCGGGCTGGTGAGCTGGTGTTCGGAGCGCCGCACCTGCGCCACCACGCCGTGCGTGGCCACGCCGGCAAGGCCCAGGCGCTCGCCGATGCGCCGCTCCTGCGTGTACCTGCGCTGCTCGCGCGTGGCCGTGACGACCACCGCGACGCCGGCCAGCAGCGCCCCGCCCATCATCACGGCGAAGACGCTCCAGAGGACCTGTTCCCAGATGGCCATCGATGGGGCGATCGGCTCAGACCTTGACGGTCATCGCCTTGGCGGCGAAGGCCAGGCCGCCGCTGGCGATCTTCATGCCGATGTTCGCGACCTTGAGCATCTTCCCCTCGATCTCGGTGGCCGAGTTCTGCGAGCGGAATACCGCCACGTCGAGCCGGATGCCCGAGAACTGCGAGTTGAGGATGTAGTTCTGCTGGCGCAGCCCCCACAGGTCGAGCGCCAGCCCGACCGCCGAAAAACGCGCCCCCACGCCGCCCGCGCGGTACCAGCGCCAGTCGTTGCTCTTGGCGTAGTTGTTGATGTAGGTCTTCGAGTTGTTCGTGTAGTCGTTCGTGATGTTCTTGTAGACCTTGGACGTCGTGTTGTAGACGTTGGTGTTGATCACGTGCTGCGTCGTGTTGTGGATGTGGTTCGTGGTGTTGAAGGTCACGTCCGGCGAGGTGTGGACCGTGGGGCCGGTCACCGTGGTGTTGGACGGACCGTTCACATGCACGGTGTTCGACGTGTTGATGGTGTCGTTGCGGCCCGCGCTCACGAAGCGGATTTCCTGCCCGTCGATGGTGCCGTTGAAGCCGCCGCTGATGGCGAGCGTCACGCCGCCGGAGATGGTGTCGTTCAGTCCGCCGCTGAGCGTGCGCGTCTTGCCGCCCGTGATGCGCTGCGTCACGCCGCCGCTCACGGTTTCGCTGAAGCCGCCCGTCACGTCGCGCGTGTCGCCGCCGGTGATGGTCTCCGTCGCGCCGGCGGTGATGTCGCGCGTCTCGCCGTCCTGGTAGGTGGCCGACTCGTGGCCCTTGATGAGGGTGGTGCGGGTGCCGTCGGTGGTGTGGGTCTCGTCGGCTTCCACTTCCACGTCGAGGTTGCGCTCTGCGTGCAGCAGGATCTGCTCGGCGCCGGCGCGGTCCTCGAAGCGCAGCATGTTGGCCTGGTTGGCCGCGCCGCCGGTGCTGGAGCGCGTGAGGATGCCGCTGGCCGTGGCGTTGGCGGGCAGCTCCCACGGCGGCATCTGGTCGCTGTTGTAGACGCGGCCGGTGATGATGGGGCGGTCGGGTTGGCCGCCGATGAAATCGACGATCACTTCCTGGCCCACGCGCGGCATGTGCATGGTGCCGTAGTTGGCGCCGGCCCAGTTGCTCGACACGCGCACCCAGCACGAGCTGTTCTCGTCCGACTGGCCGTAGCGGTCCCAGCGGAACTGCAGCTTCACGCGGCCGAAGCGGTCGGTCCAGATCTCTTCGGGGCCGACCACGGTGGCGGTCTGCGGGCCGTTGGTGCGCGGGCGCGGCGTGGTGCGCGCGGGGCGGTAGGGCACGGCCGAGGGCAGCACGGTGAAGTCGAACTCGCACACCGATTCGCTGCTGCCGCCGGTCGAGTATTCGGGCTCGCGCAGGTCGTAGCGCGTCCCGGTGACGAGGTACTCACGGTTGTCGGCCTCGCGCGGGCAGTGCGTCATCTCGAACAGGTGGCCCGGCGCCATGCCCACCACGTTGGTGTGGCCCGAGGCCAGCTCGTGCGCGCACTGCAGCTCCTGCAGGCGGATCTTCGCGTAGGCGTCGCCTTGCTGGTGCTCGCTGTAGCCGCCGAGCCATTCATAGACTTCGTAGGTCGCGTGGTCGTGGCCCTTGGGGTCCTGCTGCACGCTCTGCAGCGAGGCGCGCGACTTCCTGAAGTCGAAGTCGTCGAGCATCACGCGGCCCGAGGTGATCTGCTCGGCCACGCGCCAGCGGTCGATGCAGGGCTCCAGCGCATTCACCACGCGGTCGCGCGGGCGGTACGGAATGCGGGCATGGCCCGGCAGCTTGCTGTAGCCGCCTGCGTCATCGGCCAGCACCAGCAGGTGCGAGCCGTTGCCGTGCTCGAAGTGGTAGGCGATGCCTTCGTGCTCCATGAGGCGGCTCACGAAGGCGAAGTCGCTCTCCTGGTACTGCACGCAGTATTCCCACGGGCGGTAGCTGCCTGTGAGGCGCTTCTCGAACTGGAAGCCGTACTTGCCCAGCACCGCGTCGAGCACCTCGGGCACGCTCTGGTTCTGGAAGATGCGGCAGTCGGTGGTGCGCGTGAGGTACCACAGCCAGGGCTGCACGAGCGCGCGGTAGATGTAGTGGCGGCCGGTTTCGTTGGCGCGGCCGACGAGCTCGAAGCGCACCACGGTGCCGTTGAGGTGGCGCGTTGCGCCGTCGTCGGCAATGGCCAGCGTGAGCGAGGTGCCGAGCAGGCGCTTCAGGTCGAGGTTGAAGCTGGTGCTGACCATGTCGACCTCGAACTCGAAGAGTTGCGAGAGTCCTTCGTGTCCCCGCATCGCGCGGAACTTGAGCTGCTCGGCGCTCAGGACGGTATGGACTTGGACGGTACGCGGCATTCGACACTTCCCTGACCCCTCGGGCTTTCACGGATGCGAAGCCTCTGCAGATGGGGCCAAGCCAGTATGAAAACGCCGCGTGTCACATCCATGACGCGCCACATGCAAAAGGCCGTCGAAACGGCCTTTTGTGAAAGCGAATGCACGCCTGCGCAGCAGGAGTGACGCAAAGGTTTTACATCGACGCTTCGAGCATCGCCTTGTAGTCGTCGCGCGTGGCCAGCCGCGGGTTGGTCTTGTGGCAATGGTCGGCCATGGCGCCGTCGATGATCTGTTCGAACATCGCGGGCGTCACGCCCACTTCGGCCAGGCCCTTGGGCAGGCCCAGGCGCGCGTTCATGTCGCGGATCGCGTGGCCGAGGTCGCCGGCCGAGTCCAGGTGCATGGCCTGCGCCATGCGCTGCAGGCGCTGTTCCTTCTGCACCGACTCGGCGCCCGAATTGAAGTGGATCACTGCCGGCAGGAAGAGGGCGTTGAGCGTGCCGTGGTGCAGGCGCGGATCGACGCCGCCCAGGCTGTGGCTCAGCGAGTGCACGCAGCCCAGGCCCTTCTGGAAGGCCATGGCGCCCTGCATCGATGCGCTCATGAGGTTCAGGCGCGCTTCGCGGTCGCTGCCATCTTTCGTCGCGCGCTCGATGTGACCCCACGCGCGCTCCAGGCCGTCGAGGCCGATGCCGTCGGCCGGCGGGTTGAAGGCGGCCGACATGAAGGTTTCCATGCAGTGCGCGATGGCGTCCATGCCGGTGGCGGCCGTGAGCCGGGGCGGCAGGCCGAGCGTGAGTTCGGGGTCGCAGATGGCGGCCTTGGGCATCAGGAACCAGCTGTGGAAGCCCAGCTTGCGGTGGTCGTCGACGATGACGATGGCGCCGCGCGCCACCTCGCTGCCGGTGCCGCTGGTGGTGGGCACGGCAATGAGTGGCACCGCGCGCTCGGTGATCTTGGGCGAGCCGCCTTCGATGGTGGCGTAGGTCTTGAGCGGGCCGTCGTGCGTGGCCGCGATGGCCACGCCTTTGGCGCAGTCGATGGCGGAGCCGCCGCCCACGGCGATGAGGCCGTCGCAGCGGCCGCTGCGGTACAGCTCGACGGCGGCGCGCACCGCGGCCTCGGTCGGGTTGGAGGGCGTCTGGTCGAACACCGAGACCTCGAGATCGGCGATGGCGTCGAGCGCCTTCTGCAGCACGCCGGCCGCGCGCACGCCGGCGTCGGTGACGATCAGGGGGCGGTTGATGCCGATGCGTGCGCACTCGCTCGACAGGAGCTTGATGGCGCCGAATTCGAACTGGATCTGGGTGAGGTATTGGATGAGGGCCATGAGGGGGAACGCCCGAGGGCAGTACGATTGCTGACCATTCGAATCTAACAAGAGGGGACATTCTTGCCCACCAACAAAACCCTTGCGTCTGTCGCACTGGGCTCAGCGCTGCTGGCCGCCTCGGTCCAGGCCGCCTGCCTCAGCGACACCCAGGTGGCCGACTTCGCCGCCGCGCAGGCGGCGCGCACGCCCGCCGCCGACATCGAGAACCTCAGCGAGGCCGACGCCACCTGCACGCGCGCCAAGCTCAACGTGCTGCATGCGCGCAACCTCGGTGACGTGGTCGGCTACAAGGCGGGCCTGACCAACCCCGCGGTGCAGAAGCGCTTCAACTACGACCAGCCGGTGTGGGGCGTGCTCTACCAGCGCATGCTGCTGGACAGCGGCGCGGTGGTCGACGCGGCCTTCGGCGCGCGGCCGCTGTTCGAGGCCGACATGCTGGTGCGCGTGAAGAGTGCCGACATCCACAAGGCGAAGACGCCGGCCGAGGTGCTGGCCAACATCGACCAGCTCATTCCCTTCATCGAGCTGCCCGACCTCGCGGTGCAGACGCCCTCGAAGCTCAACGGCCCGGGCGTGGCGGCGATCAACGTCGGCGCGCGGCTCGGCGTGCGCGGGCTGCCGGTCGATGTGCCGACCACGGCCGACGGCCAGTCCTGGATGCTCGAAAGCCTGCGCGACATGCGCGTGGTCATGAAGGACGGGCAGGGCAAGGAACTGGCGACCGGCAAGGGATCGGACATCCTCGAGCACCCGCTCAATGCCGTGGTGTGGCTGGCCGGCGCGCTGGCCAAGGAAGGCATCGCACTGAAGCCGGGCGACCTGATCAGCCTGGGCTCGTTTTCGCCGCTGCTGCCGCCCAAGGCCGGGCAGACGGTGGTGGTGAGCTACGAAGGGCTGTCGCGCATGCAACCGGTGGTGGTGTCCTTCAAGTGAGCACGACCACGACAGCGAACCGCCTCGCGCAACCCGCACTCACCCCGAAGATGGCCGGCGTGGTCGAGCGCATGGCGCGCGCGGGCCATCCGCCGCTCGACCAGCTCACGCCCGACGAAGCCAAGGCCTCGTATGAAAAAGGCGCGGGCGTGCTCGAGGTGCCCAAGCCCGAGCTGGCGCGCATCGAAGACTTCCACATCGCCGCGCGCGACGGCCATGCCATGCCCGCGCGGCTGTATGCGCCGTCGGCCGAGGTGCTGCCCGTGCTCGTGTACTTCCACGGCGGCGGCTTCACGGTCGGCAACATCCGCACGCACGACACGCTGTGCCGCGTGCTCAGCCTCAAGAGCGGCTGCGCGGTGGTGTCGGTCGACTACCGGCTCGCGCCCACGCACAAGTTTCCGACCGCGTCGAACGACGCCTGGGACGCCTTCCAGTTCATCGCCACGCAAGGTGCCAGCCTCGGTCTCGACGGCACGCGCCTGGCAGTGGGCGGCGACAGCGCGGGCGGCACGCTGGCGGCCGTGTGCGCCATCCTGGCGCGCGATGCCGGCCTGCCGCTGGCGCTGCAGCTGCTCATCTACCCTGGCATGGCCGCGCACCAGGACACCGAGTCGCACCGACGCCATGTCGACGGCCCGTTGCTGACCAAGGCCATGATCGACTTCTTCTTCGCCCAGTACGTGAACACGCCCGCCGACCGCGACGACTGGCGCTTTGCGCCCTTGCTGGCCGACGACGTCGACGATGTGGCGCCGGCCTGGATCGGGCTGGCCGAGGCCGACCCGGTGGTGGACGAAGGCATCGCCTACGCCGACAAGCTGCGCGCCGCGGGCGTGGCGGTCGACCTGGAAATCTACCGTGGCGTGATCCACGAATTCATCAAGATGGGCCGCGCGATTCCCGAAGCGCTGCAGGCGCAGAACGACGCGGCCCGCGCACTGAAAGAGGCATTGAACCCATGAGCGAGAACAACAACACCCCGGTCCGCCGCGAGGACTTCCACTACTTCCACCGCCTGCGCGTGCGTTGGGCCGAGGTGGACATGCAGAAGATCGTCTTCAACGCGCACTACCTGATGTACTTCGACACCGCCATCGCCGACTACTGGCGCGCGATGGCGCTGCCCTACGAAGAGGCGATGCATTCGCTGGGCGGCGACCTGTACGTGCGCAAGGCGACCATCGACTTCCGCGCCTCGGCCCGCATGGATGACGTGATCGACGTGGGCATGAAGTGCGCGCGCATCGGCAACTCGTCGATCATTTTCCAGGGCGGCCTGTTCCGCCAGGACGAATTCCTGGTGGGCTGCGAGCTCGTCTACGTGTTCGCCGACCCGGCCACGCAGACCTCGAAGCCCGTGCCCGCGGCCTTGCGCGAGACGCTGACGGCCTTCGAGGCCGGCGAGCCGATGCGCACCGTCGAGACCGGCGACTGGGCCACGCTCGGCGAAGGCGCGAGCGCGCTGCGCCGCGCCGTGTTCATCGAGGAACAGAACATTCCCAAGGAGCTGGAGTGGGACGCGCACGACGCCGTCGTGCTGCATGCGGTGGCGCGCAACCGGCTCGGCCAGGTCATCGGCACCGGCCGGCTGCTGCCCGCCGAGGACGGCGTCTCGCACATCGGCCGCATGGCGGTGCACCGCACCTTGCGCAGCGGCGGCCACGGCGCGGCCGTGGTGCAGGCGCTGGAAGACGCGGCCCGCGCGCGCGGCGACCGCGAAGTGGCGCTCAATGCGCAGCGCAGCGCCGAGCGTTTCTATGCGCGGCTCGGCTACGTGGTGCACGGCCAGCCTTTCGAGGAAGCCGGCATTGCGCACATCGAGATGCGGCGCGCGCTGCGCTGAGCGCAGCGGCGCCTGCGGTCAGTAGCGGGCCGGCGGGTCCGGCACGTAGCCGGGGTCCGAGCCGGGGAATGGCGACGGACCCGACGCGCGCGGCCAGCGCTGCGGCACCGGAATGACGCCCGCGGCGACCAGGTTCTCGCGGCTGTCGTAGCGGATGCGGATCACCTCGTCAGGCTGCGAGTTGGCGCGCTCGAAGGTCGTCTTGCCGACGTACGAGGTCTCGCGCCGTCCGTGGGCCGTGCCCAGGCTCGGGCTGGGCGCCGACTGGCGGGCCATGGCGCTGGCCGACGACTCGGCCGCCATGTCGGCGTTGCCGGCGGGTGGGGCCGCCTTGGCGCGCGCATCGCCCATCGACGACGGCGCCGGCGGCGCCTCGCTGCGCCGTTCGCGGCTGCTGTTGCCGCCGCTGTACTCGTCGCGCGACGGATAGGGCGTCACGACCGGCGGCGGCGGTTCCGGCCGGCGTTCGCGGAACATCGCGACGCCGATCACGCCCACGTCGTCGGGGCGGCCCGTACGGCTCGCGTAGGAGTTGCCGGCGGCGGCGAACTCGAAGGCCGCGATCTGCGAATCGCTCTTGCGCCAGCCCGCGATGTCGCTGCGCTCGCGCGGGCCGAACACGTAGCCGTTCTGGCCGACGCCGGCGGTTTCGCCCGTGACGACGTTGACGCCGTCCACCGACATCACGGCCATGATGCGTTCGCCCATCGCGTTGCGCGCCCGGATCGCATAGCGCGCGCCAGGGCGGCCGGCCACCCAGTACTCGCCGCGGTGGCGGTAGATCGGCAGCTCGGCGCCGCTCGTGCGGTCGACGATGCTGATGTTCATCAGCCCGCCGATGCGGCTGGCACCGGAGGGGTACGGCCGCATCGGGTTTTCCGCCCCCGCCGACAGCGCGGTCAGGGCCAGGACAGTGGTGAGGAGAAGTCTGCGCTGCATCATGGTGGCTTCCTTGCCAGGAGTGGATCGATGCAGGCTTCTACGGCGGGGCCTCGCGAACGGGGTTAAGCGTCGCGCAAAAAAATGGCGCTGTCGGTGAGACAGCGCCAAGCGCCCCCGGAAAGAAGGCAGGGACGCAGGGGAAATCAGATGTCTTCGAGCAGCGGGTAGGGCAGTGGCTCGACCGACAGCGCCGGCCCGCCGGGCGCCCCCGCATGCAGGCCGCCGGCCTCGAGCGCGGCGATCTGGATGGAGATGAGCGCCGACCAGCCGCCATCGGGCGCGGGCGCGGCCTGCGCCACGGTGCCCACGGGCTGTTCGGCGTCGTTGGCTGCGAACACCTCCTGGCCCGCGGCCAGCGGGGCATCGGTCTGCGCGAGGTAGGTGCGGCGCTTGAGCGTGCCACGGAACTGGCTGCGGGCCACGATTTCCTGGCCGGGGTAGCAGCCCTTCTTGAAGTTCACGCCACCCACCGACTCGTAGTTGATCATCTGTGGCACGAAGGCCTCGATCACCGGCGTGGTCAGCGTGACGATGCCGCTGCGCACCTCGCTCCAGGGCCACAGGGCGGCGTCGAGCGTTGGGCCCACGGGCGCCTTCTGGTCGGCCGGCGCGATCCACAGCGCGCGCGGCACGCCGTCGGCCGGGTACAGCGACACCACGCTGATGTCTTCGCCGATGGCCGTGCGGCGACCGGGCGGCAGGGCCGCGTCGAGGCCGTTGGCGGTCAGGGCGGTGCCGGCCACGCCGTGCAGCGCGAACTGCTCGGTGGCGTCGGTCAGCTTGACCTTGGCGCGCAGCACGTACATCGACAGGCGCTTGAGCGTGGCCGCCAGGATGTCGTGGCTGCACACCAGCAGGATGAGTTCGGGTTGCGGCCGGATGCCGATGAAGCTGGCGATCACGCGGCCCTTGGCCGTGCAAAGCGCCGCCAGGCGGGCTTCGGTGGCGCCGAGCAGCGAGAAATCCTGCGTGAGCTGGCCGTGCAGGAAGCTGGCGGCATCGGGGCCTTCGGCGCGGATCACGCCGAGGTGGGGCAGGGTGCTCACCCCGTTGAGAACGACTGTGGTCATCGCTGAATTATCATGGCCGTGCCTGTTCCTTCGGGGCGGCAGGGATTCCCCGTCGCAGCGACGGGGCCGGCCGTTCCCGCGGGCCGGTGTCCATCTGCTTGCCAGCCCTTTTTCTTCCTCCGTCTTTTCCTCGGATTCGTGCGCAGCTTCTTCCTCACGCTCTTCCTGCTCGTGGCCCTGGCCGTCCTGGCGCTCGGCGGCGCCGGTCTCTGGTGGGTGCACCAGCCGCTCAAGTTGCCGACGCCCAGCGTCGACCTGTCGGTGGAGCCCGGCACCACGCCGCGCGGCATTGCGCAGGCCGTGGCCGACACCGGCGTCGACGTGCAGCCGCAGCTGCTGTACCTGTGGTTCCGCGTCTCGGGGCAGGACCGCCAGATGCGCGCCGGCAGTTACGAGCTGGAACGCGGTGTCACGCCCAAGCTGCTGCTCAACGTCCTGGTGCGCGGCGAGGAAGCCACGCGCAGCGTGGTGCTGGTCGAAGGCTGGAACATCCGCCAGGTGCGCGCCGCGCTCGCCAAGGCCGAGCAGCTCAAGCCCGAAAGCGTGGGCATGAGCGAAGACGCGCTGATGGCCGCGCTGGGCAAGCCGGGCCTGCACCCCGAAGGCCGCTTCTTCCCGGACACCTACACCTACTCGAAGGGCTCGACCGACATCGCGCTGCTGCAGCGCGCCATGCGGGCCATGGACAAGAAGCTCGAGGCCGCCTGGGCGGCGCGAGCGGCCGATTTGCCGCTCAAATCGGCCGATGAGGCGCTTATTTTGGCCAGCATTGTCGAAAAGGAGACAGGCAAGGCCAACGACCGCGCGGAGATTGCCGCCGTCTTCACCAACCGGCTTCGCATCGGCATGCCGCTGCAGACCGACCCGACCGTGATCTACGGCATGGGCACCGCCTTCGACGGCAACCTGCGCAAGCGCGACCTGCAGACCGACACGCCCTGGAACACCTACACCCGCGGCGGCCTGCCGCCCACGCCGATCGCCATGCCCGGCAAGGCCGCGCTGCTGGCGGCCGTGCAGCCGGCGCAGAGCAAGTCGCTGTACTTCGTCTCGCGCGGCGACGGCACGAGCCAGTTCAGCAGCTCGCTCGACGACCACAACCGCGCGGTCAACCGCTACCAGCGAGGCGGTGGCAGCAGCTCCCAACCCAAGGCGACCCAATGAGTTCGATCAGCAATGGCGGTCTGTTTCTGACGCTGGAAGGCATCGACGGCGCGGGCAAGTCGAGCCATCTCGACGCGCTGGAAGCCCGCTTCAAGGCACAGGGTCGCACGGTGGTGCGCACGCGCGAACCCGGCGGCACGCCGCTGGCCGAGACGCTGCGCGGGCTGGTGCTCGAGCAGCCGATGAACCCGCTGACCGAATCGCTGCTGGTGTTCGCGGCGCGTTGCGACCACATCGCCCAGGTCATCGAACCGGCGCTGGCGCGCGGCGAGGTCGTGCTGTGCGATCGCTTCACCGACGCCACCTTCGCCTACCAGGGCGCGGGGCGTGGCTTCGACACGGCCGTGCTGTCGACCCTCGAACAGTGGGTGCAGGCGGGCCGGGCCGGTCTGCCGGTGTCGCAACTGCTGCAGCCCCAAGTGACCGTGTGGTTCGACCTCGCCCCCGAGATCGCCGCCCAGCGCCTGGCCGGCGCGCGCGTGCCCGACAAGTTCGAAGCCCAGCCCGTCGAGTTCTTCCGCCGCGTGGCGCAGGGCTATGCGGCCCGCGCCGCCGCTGATGCGTCGCGCTTCGTGCGCATCGATGCGAGCCAGGCCCGCGACCAGGTCTGGCAGCAGATCGACACCGCACTGGTGGCGCGCGGCGTGCTGTCGCCGGTGCAGGGAGCGGCGCGATGAGCGAGCCGGTGAACACGCTGACTCCGTGGCTGCGCCAGCCCTTGGCCGAACTGCTGCGCCAGCGCGGCCATGCCTGGCTGCTGCAAGGCCCGTCGGGCATCGGCCAGTACGAACTCGCGCTGGCGCTCGCCGCCGCCTGGCTGTGCGAACAGCCGGTGGAGGAGGGCGGTGCCGCCTGCGGCCACTGCGCGAGCTGCCACGCCATCGAGGTCCGCACCCACGCCGATTTGTGCGTGCTGATGCCCGAGGTCGCGATGCAGGAACTGGGCTGGCCGCTCGACGAAAAGGCCCAGTCCGACATCGACGACAAGAAGCGCAAGGCCAGCCGCGAGATCCGCGTCGAGGCCATGCGCGACGCGGTCGGCTTTGCGCAGCGCACCAGCGCGCGCGGTCGCGGCAAGGTCGTGCTCGTGTATCCGGCCGAGCGCATGAACACCATCACCGCCAACGCGCTGCTCAAGACGCTCGAGGAACCCGTCGGCGACGTGCGCTTCGTGCTCGCCAGCGAGGCCGCGTGGCAGCTGCTGCCGACCATCCGCAGCCGCTGCCTGGGCTTCACGCTGCCGTGGCCCGAAACCGCCGAGGCCGAGGCCTGGCTGGTGGCGCAAGACGTGCCCGTCGCCGATGCCGCGCAGCTGCTGCGTGCCGCGGGCGGACGGCCCAGCGATGCGCTGCGGCTGGCGCGCTCGGGCCAGTCGCCCAAGGCATGGTCGCTGCTGCCCAAGGCGGTATCGCGCGGCGATGTGGGCGCGCTGGCCGACCAGGCGCCGGCCCAGGCCGTGGTCTCGCTGCAAAAGCTCTGCCACGACCTCATGGCCGTGGGCCACGGCGCCGAACCCCGATTCTTCGATGCGGCCGACCTGCCGCCGGCCCCGCACAAGCTGGCGCTGGCGCGCTGGTCGAAGTCGCTCGCCGCCGCCGCGCGGACCGCCGAGCACCCGTTCAACGCCGGCCTCATGCTCGAAGCGCTTGTGAGCGAGGCGCGAAGCACCCTAAACTCTGCCGCTCGCCGCCCATGAACCAACCTGTCGCTCCCGCCGCTGCCGCTTTGTCTGCCACGCCCGCCCGGCCGAGCGTCATCCAGCTCGCCATCAAGGAAAAGGGCGCGCTCTACGCGGCCTACATCCCGCTGTTTGCCGAAGGCGGCATCTTCATTCCGACCACGCGCGAATACCGGCTGGGCGACGACGTCTACGTGCTGCTCACGCTGCCCGAAGACCCGCAGCGCTATCCGGTGGCCGGCAAGGTCGCCTGGATCACGCCGGCCCGCGCCGCCGGCAACCGGGCGCCGGGCGTCGGCGTGCGCTTTCCCTCGGACGAGAAGTCGCGCCAGCTGAAGGCGCGCATCGAAGCCGCGCTCGGTGGCTCCATGGCCTCCGACCGCCCGACCCAGACCATCTGAGTTCTTTCTCCGCCGCCGTCCCCGTGACGCGGAACTCCGGACACGGCGCGATCTCCCACAGGCGCGCCGCACTTCATCCTTTCCGATGTTCACCGACTCCCACTGCCACCTGACCTTTCCCGAATTCGCGGACCAGATGCCCCAGATCCGCGCCGCCATGGCCGCCGCCAAGGTCGACCGGGCGCTGTGCATCTGCACCAAGCTCGAGGAATTCGACGACGTGCAGGCCCTGGCCGCCAGCTACGACAACTTCTGGGCCAGCGTGGGCGTGCACCCCGACAACGAGGACATCGCCGAGCCCACCGTGGAAGACCTGGTGCGCCTGTCGGCGCGCCCGCGTGTCGTGGCCATCGGCGAAACCGGCCTCGACTACTACCAGATGGAAGAACGCAAGGGCGGCCGCAGCATCGCCGACATGGAGTGGCAGCGCGACCGCTTCCGCGTGCACATCCGTGCCGCACAGCAGACCCGCAAGCCGCTGATCATCCACACGCGTGACGCCTCGGCCGACACGTTGGCGATCCTCAAGGAGGAGGGCGAAGACGGCGCGGGCAGGGCGGCCGGCGGGGTGTTCCATTGCTTCACCGAAACCGCCGAGGTGGCGCGCGCCGCGCTCGATCTGGGTTTCTATATCTCCTTTTCGGGCATCCTGACCTTCAAGAAAGCCCAGGACCTGCGCGACGTGGCGGCCTTCGTGCCGCTGGACCGCATGCTGATCGAGACCGACAGCCCCTACCTGGCGCCCGTGCCGTACCGCGGCAAGACCAACAACCCGTCGTACGTGCCCTTCGTGGCGCAACAGATCGCCGAACTGCGACAAATGCCCGTAGAGGACATCGCGAAGGCGACAAGCGACAACTTCGAAGCTTTGTTCAGGGAAGTCAAATCATGAAAAACTACTTTAAGAAGTCGATATATCTTGTTGTCATGGCTGCATCTTTTGCAGCGCATGCCGGTTCGTTCGAAGACTTTTTCCGTGCCGTGCGCGGCGACAACGCCAGCGGTGTGCGCACCCTGCTGAACCGCGGTTTCGACCCGAACACGCGCGACGAACACGGCCAGACCGGCTTGATGCTCGCGCTGCGCGAGCCGTCGCCAAAGGTCATCCAGGTGCTGATGGAGTCGCCCCAACTCAACGTCGACCTGGCCAACGCCAAGGACGAAACGCCGCTGATGCTGGCGTCGATCAAGGGTCAGCAGGACCTGGTGGTGCAACTGCTCAAGCGCGACGCCGCCGTCAACAAGACCGGCTGGGCACCGCTGCATTACGCCGCCAGCAGCGGGCAACTGTCGATCATGAAGCTGCTGCTCGAGAACCACGCCTTCATCGACGCCCAGTCGCCCAACGGCACGACGCCGCTGATGATGGCCGCGATGTACGGATCGAACGATGCCGTGAAGCTGCTGCTGGCCGAAGGCGCGGATACGGCGATGAAGAACCAGCTTGGCATGACTGCGGTCGACTTTGCAGTGAAGGCTAATCGGGCTGAGTCTGCGGAGTTGATCAAGGCGGCTGGGGATGCGAAGGCGAACGGGGTGAAGGCGGTGCCGAAGGATGGGAAATGGTGAGCGGCTGGATGGGTTGAATACGGATGGGATGGCCCATCTGAAATCAACACAATGTGCATTATGTAAAATGACTTGTGTGCGGACGGAACGCTTGCCGCGGTGAACCTGAGAACCTGGGCAGTCCTCGACCCGAGCCCAATGCCCTTCCGGCCTTCGCACTTCGCCCAGCCCTTCATTTCAGGCCTGAGCGAAGTTGCTCTGAGTCGAATCAGCTCAGCGTGCTCCCATCCGGCAGCTTCGCAATCACCTTGATCTCGAACTGAAACCCATACAGCCACGTCACGCCGATCCCGGTCAGCGTCGGGTGCGGCGCTTCGCCCCAGTACTCGGGCACCAGTTTCCAGATCGTTTCGAAGTTCGATTCTGGATCGACGATGAAGACTGTCACGTCGACCACGTCGTCGAAGGTGCAGCCGGCGGCTTTCAGGATGGCGTTCAGGTTGTCGAACGCGCGCCGCACCTGCGCCTCCAGTTCAGGCTCCGGCGAACCGTCTTCGCGGCTGCCGACCTGCCCCGACACGAACAGGAAGCCGTTGGAGCGGACGGCTGGCGAATAGCGGTTGCGTTCGTAGAGCGCCTGGCGCCCAGGTGGAAAAACGACGTCGCGTGAGGCCATAAGGTGCTTTCTTTCTGCGGTGAGTGAGGACGATGCAGGGACTTTAGGAAGCCACGCGCCATCGATAAACGGGCAATGCCAACAATCACTGTTTGCAGATCCCAAACAATCGCCGCGCAGGAGCCCTCCCATGGACCGTTTCGATGCAATGCAGGCCTTCACCCGCGTGGTCGAAGCCGGCAGCTTCACCAAGGCCGCCGACACGCTGCACATGAGCAAGACCAGCGTGACCCAGCTGGTGCAGCAGCTGGAGGCGCGGCTGCGCGTGAAGTTGCTCAATCGCACGACGCGCAAGGTGAACGTCACGGCCGATGGCGCGGCGTACTACGAGCGTGCGGTGCGGCTGCTGGCCGACCTGGACGACGCCGAAACCAGCCTGTCGGGCGCCGCCGCCCTGCCCCGCGGCCGCCTTCGCGTGGATGTGCCCAGCCCGCTGGCCCGCATGATCCTGGTGCCCGCGCTGCCGGCCTTCCATGCGCGCTACCCCGACATCCAGCTCGACATGGGCGTGAGCGACCGCATGGTCGATGTGATCGGCGAGAACGTCGATTGCGTCGTGCGCGGCGGCGAGCTCACCGACCCCTCGCTCATGGCCCGCCGCGTGGGCGACCTGCAGCTCGGGGTTTATGCAGCACCGAGCTATCTCGAGCTGGCCGGCACGCCGACGCATCCGCGCGAGCTGGAAGACACGCACCACCGCATCGTCGGCTTCCTGTGGTCGCGCCACGGCAAGACCTTTCCGTACGCCATGCGCCGGGGCGGCGAGCGCGTCGACGTGCAGGGCCGCTACGTGCTGTCGGTCGACGACGGCAACGCCTACCTTGCGGCCGGGCTGGCGGGCCTGGGCATCCTCTGGCTGCCGGACTACATGGCCGCGCCGCACCGGGCGCGCGGCGAACTGGTGCCGCTGTTCGAAGACTGGCAGCTCGATCCGATGCCGCTGTACGTGGCGTTCGCGCCGAACCGGCATGTGAGCGCCAAGCTGCGCGCGTTCATCGAGTGGGTCGCCGGGCTGATGGCGCAGCATGCGCCGGTCGTCGTTCGTCCGGGCCCGTCGGGTTCAGGTTGACGCAGCCTCTGCTTCCTGCAGTGCGCGCCACATCACCTTGCCGCTGCCGCTCTTGGGCAACGCGTCGACGAACTGCACCACACGCGGCGCCTTGTACGCCGCCATGTTCGCGGCGCACCAGTCGATGATGTCCTGCGCGCTCACCGGCGCTTGCGCAGGCTTGAGCACCACCAGCGCCTTGACCGATTCGCCGCGGTAGGCGTCGCGGGTCGCTATCACGCAGGCCTCCTGGATGGCCGGGTGGCGGAACATCAGCGCTTCCACCTCGGCCGGCCAGACCTTGAAGCCGCTCGCGTTGATCATCCGCTTGAGCCGGTCGGTGACGAAGAAGTAGCCCTCCCCGTCCACATGCCCCATGTCGCCGGAGCGGAAGAAGCGCTTGCCGTCGATCTCGACGAAAGCAGCCTCAGTGTCCGCCGGGCGTTTCCAGTATCCCGCGAAGACCTGCGGCCCGTGGATCACGATCTCGCCCTGCGCTCCCGGCGCGACCTCGAGGCCCGTGTCGGGGTCGATCACGCGCGCGTCGGTGCTCATGAACGGGATGCCCAGGCACTGCAGCTTGGGCGCATCGGGCGGGTTGTAGTGCGAGGGCGCGGCGGTCTCGGTCAGGCCGTAGGCTTCGACGTAGCGCAGGCCGTACTGCTCGAACAGCCGCTGCGCCACCGCCTGCGGCATCGCCGCCCCGCCGCCGCCGATGGCGACCAAGCTCGACAGGTCGAAGCGCGCGACGTTCGGGCTGGCCAAGAGGTCGATGACCATGGTCGGGATGTTGGCCCAGTGCGTGACCTGGTGCGTGGCGATCAGCCGGCCCGCCAGCTCGCGGTCCCAGCGCGGCATGAGCACGGCCGTGGCACCCACCTGCATCGCCGCATGCATGACACCGACCATGCCGGTGATGTGGAACATCGGCACGGCCACGAGGTGGATGCTCTGCGGCGTCACGTTGCCCCAGGCGTTGATGGCCATCGCGTTGTGCATCGCGTTCGCGTGGCTGAGCATGCAGCCCTTGGGCAGGCCAGTCGTGCCGCTGGTGTAGGGCAACAGGGCCAGTGCGTCCGCGTCGGCACGGGCCACGGGCGGCGCTTGTTCGCAGGCCAGGCAGTCGGGCCACGCATGCACCGCGCCACCGGTCAGCGTCGACAGTTCGCGCCGCGGCAGCAGCCACGGCGCCCAGGCTGCCGGCATGTCCTGTTCCGACAGCGCGGCCGGGTCGAAGGCATCGGTGAACTGCGTCACGACGAGGTGGCGCAGCTGCTGCGCCTGCGGCAAGGCATCGCTGGCTTTCGCGAGCTCGACCGCCAGGTCCGCCGTCGCAATCGCCACCCGGGCATCGGGATCGACGATGAAATGCTTCAGCTCCTCGGCGCGGTTCATCGGGTTGACCGGCACCACCACGGCATCGGCGCGCAGGATCGCGAAATGCGCGATCACCAGCTGCGGGCAGTTCTGCATCGCCAGCAGCACGCGGTCGCCGGGGCGCACGCCCAGCGCATGCAGGCCGGCCGACAGGCGTTCGACGGCGGCCCACAGCTGTGCATAGCTCATCGTGCGGCCCATGAAGATGAGCGCCGCCTTCTCGGGAAAGCGGCGGGCATTGACCGCGAGGTTGTCCCACAGCGGCGTGCGCGCCGCGTGCAAGGCGCGAGGCAGGCGCCAGGGCCAGAACGTGTGATGCCGGCGGGTTTGCATGGCGTGCTCCTGGAAGGTGGTAACCGTCAGTCGATCGGGCGCGGCAGCGCCCTGCCCGCTTCCAACAAGCCGGAAGCGGGTGCGATGCTTCAAGAACGAGACGGCTACGGCTGGCCGGGCGCGATGCCCGCGCGCGCAAAGGCGGCCTGCGACTGGGCGCCGTTCATGTAGACGTCCTTGCGTGTCACCTCGCCGGCGTCGTTGACGTCGACCACGTCGAGCATCTCGACGCGCGCGGTGAACGGTTGCCCTGCCGTGTCCTTCAGCGGCAGCACCATCACCCACTCCAGCACCCAGTGGCGTGCACCGAACAGGCTGCGCCGCAGTTCGAAGCTGAAGGGGTAACGGGCGAACACGCCCACGCAGTACTGGCGCAGCGCCTCGCGCCCGCGCACCGGCGCGGAGCCGTCGTGCAGCCAGTAGGTCGTGTCTTCGGAATGCAGCGACGCGATGCGGTCGGGGTCGCGTGTTTCCCATCCGACGTGGTACCGCGCGAACAACGCTTCGGTCCCCAGGGCGGGGTCGGCGGGATCGGTCTTGCCAGGAAACGCCATGTCTGTCTCCATCGGATGCGATGGAGAAAATTTACCGACTCAAAGTCGGTTTGTCAATCCGGGTTCGGATCCAACCCGTGTTGCTGCAGCCCGCACAGCATGGTTTCGAGCAACCGGCAATGCAGCTGCACGGCGGCCATCGGGTCTTGCGCCGCCCCGCAGGCCAGCGCTGCTTCGGCCACCGCGCCGGCGATGAGCCGCGTGGCGGCCTCGATCTCTTCGGGTGGCGTGCCCGCCGGCATGATGGCCACGAGCCCGGTGCGGATCGAGTCCATGAAGTGGCGGTCGTCGATGCCGCGCCAGCGCTCCCAGCCGAGCACCACGGGCCCGTCGACCAGGATCAGCTGGCGCAGGCCTTCCTGCGTGGCCGCTTCGAGGTAGATGCGCAGGTTGGTCGCGATGGTGTGGGGCGAGCGGTGCCCTTCGATGCGCTGGATGCGCGTGCCGAGCTCCGCTGCGAGCTCGGCCTGCACCGCATCGAGCACGGCCTCGAAGACGTCGTGCTTGGCGCGAAAGTGGTGATACAGGCCGCCCTTGGCGATCCCCGCGCCGGCCGCGATGTCGTCGATGCTGACCGCCGCGAACCCCCGCTCGATGAACAGCTGTCTCGCCGAGGCGAGGATGGCCCCGACGGTGGTTGCGCTGCGCTTGGCCTGCTGGACCATGTGCGTCTTTCTCCTCGATGGCTGCTGCGCCACGTGAACACGCGGGCAGTATGGCACGCAGCATCGGGCCCGGCAGGCCCGGGCGCAGCGCCGTCTCCGGGTCAGCTCGCCGGCTGCGCCACCTTGCTCCACGCCTCGTACAAGTCCTCATCGGCTTCATCGCGCACTGGAAGCGAATGCAGCTTCATCTCGCGCTGCTCCAGCGGCCGGGCGATCTCGACGTAGCCGCGTGCGGCCGACAGGTCGAAGGGTTCGCCGTCCTCGTTCGAGTAGGCGTAGAACACCTCCTTCACGCCCGACAGGTACATCGCCGTCAGGCACATCGAGCACGGGTAGCCGCTGGCGTACACGGTGCAGCCCGACAGGTCGGTGCTCTTCAGGGCCTTGGCGGCGGCGCGCACGGCCTGCATCTCGGCGTGGGCCGAGGGGTCGCACAGGGCGTCCACCTCGTTGACGGCGGTGGCAATCACCTTGCCGTCGCGCGCGATCACGGCGCCGAAGGGCCAGGTCTTGCGTTCGCGGATGTTGCCCATGGCGAGGCGGATCGAGTCGAGCAGGTACGCGCCTGCGTGGGGGTCATGGGATGTTGTCATTCAGGAAAAGCTCCCGCGGTCAGCTGCCGCGATAGGTGGAAAAAAACCAGGGGGCGCACAGCATCGGCACGTGGTAGTGCTGCGCGGCATCGGCGATGGCGAAGCGCACGGGCACCACGTCGGACAGCGCATCGGCCGCCTTGAAGTGGTCCCCGACGTGGAACTGCAGTTCGAACTGCCCGGTGCGCGCCGAGGCAGCGGCCAGCATGGGCGCGTCGGTGCGGCCGTCGGCGTTGGTGCGCGTGCTGTTCAGGCGCGTCGGCGGCGTGGTCGCCACGTCGTAGAGGTCGACCTTCAGCCCGACGAGCGGGCGGCCGGTGGTGATGTCGAGCACATGGGTGGTGATGCCGGTCATACGAAGAAAACTCCTTGCAGACGATGGGAACGAGCGGGCTTCGCCGGGTCAGCTGCCGCGCGAGTAGGTGTAGCTCCACGGGCCGAACTGGATCGGCAGGTGGATGCGCTCGGCCACGTTGGCCACGCGGATGCGCACCGGCAGCTTCGACAGAAACGGCGGCGTGGGCAGGCGCGACTGCTTGCGCGCAAAGTACTCGTCCACGTGCAGCAGCAGCTCGTAGTCGCCGGCGCGGTAGCTGTCGCCGATCAGCAGCGGCTCGTCGGAGCGGCCGTTGCCGTTCATGGTCACGGTGCGCAGCAGCTTGAAGCCGTCGCCCTCGCGCACCGAGAGATCGATGCGCAGGCCGGTCGCCGCGGCGCCGTGAAAGGTGTCGAGCGCGTGCACGGTCAGGCGCGGGCTCACGCCGTGCAGCACGATGGGGCCGCTGGCCTGGGCCGGGCCGACGGGTGCGGCCGTTGTCTGCGCAACAGCACCGTGGGGCGCCAGGGCTGCCGCGCCGAGCGCGAGGCCCGACAGCGCGAAGCGACGGCGTGCGGGCAGGGAAATTTCTTTCTCAGGCATGGACCGCTCCTTGGGAGGTGGACGCACCCAGCAGCGTGTCGATGCGACCGCGGGTGATGAGGCCGATCTGCGTCAGCGCCGCGCGGCGCTCGGCTTCGGTGGATTCGGCGGCGCGGCTGCGCAGCGCCTCGAAGATCTGGCCCTTGGTGCTGCGCCGCACCGCGATGATGAAAGGAAAGCCGTGCCGCTCGCGGTACACGCGGTTCAGCCGCTGGATCTCGGCCATCTCTTCGCGGCTCAGCGCATTCAGGCCCGCACTGCCCTGCTCGCCGACCGACTCGACGGTCATCGTGCCGGCCTGGGCTTCGCGGCCCGCCAGCTCGGGGTGGCCGCACAGGAACGCCAGCTGCTGGGCGTCGGGTGCGCGGCGCACCACGTCGAGCATGGCTTCGTGCAACGCGTCGATGGTGGCGAAGGGCCGCAGCGACCAGGCCGAGCGTGCGACCCAGGGCGAGTTCTCGAAAGTCGGCCCGAGTGCGGCGACGAACGCGTCGCAGTCCATGGCGTTGAGCGCCTGGAGATCGAAACGATGGGCGTGGGAAGGCATGGAGAGCATCTCCTTTGTATTCAGACAGTCGGACGAAGGGGTGGAAGGACTCAGCGCGCGGGCGTCTTGTGCAGGCGCGGCACGAACAGCAGGATCAGCACGGTGGCGCAGATTTCGACTGCCGCGACCACATACAGGCCCGGCGCCAGGCTGCCGGTGGCGGTCTTGATGAGGCCCAGCATCCACGGCGCGCCGAAGCCCGCGAGGTTGGCGATCGAGTTGATCAGCGCCACGCCGCCGGCGGCTGCGGTGCCGGCCAGGAAGCGGTTGGGCATCTGCCAGAACACGGGGATCGCACTCATGGTGCCGACGATGGCCAGCGTGAGGCCGGCCAGCACGAGGGCCGGGCTCTGGCGCAGGAACAGTGCCACCACCAGCAACGCACCCGACCCCAGCGCCGCGGCCAGCGCGCAGTGGTAGCGCGACTCCTGGTGGCGGTCGGAGTGGAAGCCGTTCCAGATCATCCCGGCCGCGCCACACAGGTAGGCGCCGGCCATGATCCAGCCCACGGTCAGCGGGTTGGTGAAGCCGATCTCTTTCACCAGCGTCGGGCCGTAGAAGGTGAGCGACGAGTTCGCCGCGATGATGCAGAAGAAGATCAGGATCAGCAGCCAGAACTTGCCGTTCTTCAGCGAGGCCAGCATGCTGTGCTCGCGGTGGCCCAGCGTCTTGCGGTCGCGTTCCAGGTCGTCGTGCACCAGCTGGCGTTCACGCGCCGTGAGCCAGTGGGCCTGCTCGGGGCGGTCGGTCAGGTAGAAGTAGGTGGCGATGCCGGCCAGCACCGAGGGAATGCCCTCGAGCAGCAGCACCCACTGCCAGCCGGCCCAGCCGTTCACGCCATGCATGTTGTTCATGATGGTGCCGGCCAGCGGCCCGCCGATCACGCCCGCGAAGGCCGAGGCCGACATGAACATGCCGAAGGCCTTGGCGCGCCGGCTGTCGGGGAACCAGTAGGTCAGGTACAGGATGATGCCGGGGTAGAAGCCCGCCTCGAACACGCCCAGCAGGAAGCGCAGCAGGTAGAACATCTCGGTGCTCTTCACGAACATCGTGGCAATCGAGGTCAGGCCCCAGCCGATCGTGATGCGCATGATGGTCTTCTTGGCGCCGATCTTCTGCAGCAGCAGGTTGCTGGGCACCTCGAAGAAGAAGTAGCCCAGGAAGAAGATCCCCGCGCCCAGCCCGTAGGCCGCTTCGCTCCACTTCAGGTCGTCCAGCATCGTCAGCTTGATGAAGCCGATGTTGACCCGGTCGATCCAGGCCAGCACCCACAGCAGCATCAGGAAGGGAATCAGGCGGAAGATGATCTTGCGGTAGATGCCGTCCAGTTCCGCCGTGGCGGTGTGTTCCCGGACTGGCGCCATCGTGGCGTCCATGCTCATGGTTGTCTCCATTTCTAGGTGTGGACGGGACGCGCCGCCTGGGACCTTCTGTGGGTCCGCTTGCGGCTGCCGTTCCCGCTGGTGGCGAACTGTAGGCAGATATCGCGGCCCCGGATCACGCTCTCTAGAATGTGCGGCATAACGGTTTGCCATGATGGTCTTGCCGCCGGCAACGCCCCCAGAGGCCTTTTTCTCCGCCCTGCCGCCATGTCACGCTCCCACGCCCCCGTCGACACCTACCTGCTGCGCGTGCTGGTCGCCCTGGTGGCCGAACGCAGCGTCTCCCGGGTGGCCGTGCGCATGAACCAGACCCAGCCCGCCATCAGCACCGCCCTGCGCCGGCTGCGCGAGGTGTTCGCCGACCCCATCCTGGTGCGCGAGCGCAGCGGCATGGTGCCCACCGAGCGGGCGCTGCAGCTGCGCGACCGCGCGCGCGGCGCACTGCTCGAAATCGACCGCATGCTCTCGGGCCCCGAGCAGTTCGAGCCCGCCTCGAGCGCGATGACCTTCCACCTCGCGCTGCCCGACTACCTGGCGATGAGCTTCCTGGCCGACGTGACCACGCGGTTCCGCGCCGAGGCGCCGCATGCGCGGCTGGTGGTGCACCCGCTGAGCGTCACCTACGACTACGAGCGCGCGCTGGCCCAGGGCGAGCTCGACATCGTCATCGGCAACTGGCCGCAGCCGCCCGACCGGCTGCACCTGTCGCTGCTGCTCGAGGACGACCTGATGTGCCTCATGGGCAAGAACAACCCGCTGGCCGCCAAGGGCGCCATGACGATGGAGCGCTACATCGCCGCGCGCCACGTGGTGCCCACGCCGTATGCGGCGTCGCAGCGCGGCGTGGTCGAGACGCACCTGGCCACCTTGCGCCAGACGCGCGAGGCCTGCATTGCCGTGCCCTACTTCACCGTGGCGCCGCACCTGCTGGTGGGCACCGACCTGGTCTTCACCACCGCGCGCCATTTCGCGATGCAGTTCGTGCACACGCTGCCGCTGGTGGCGGTGCCCGCGCCGCAGGGCTTTCCGCGCATGCGCTTCTACCAGCTGTGGCACGACCGCTCGCAGCACGAACCGGCGCACCGCTGGCTGCGCGGCATCCTGGCGGCGGTGGCGTCGGGGCTGGCGCGGCCCGATGCGGCGGAAGTCACCGCACCCGCAAGCGCCTAGGCTGACTGCCTTTCGCTCAGGCGGCCGAACCCGGCGCAGCGGCCCCGCTCCCCCACGCGCGCTCCCCTGCCCTTCGGACGGGTTCCCGCTGCCGGCGCCTGTTCTCTTCCGGCGCGCTGGCCGTGGTGCTCACCCGTGCCCGGTGCCACTGCAGGAAGCACCGCATCAGGAGGTACGCCTCTTCGAACGAAGCCGGCGTCACCTCCACGTGGTCGGATTCGCGTGCATGCAGGACCGCCAGTTCACGCAGACCGCGCTTGCCGCCGCTCAGGACCAGCGGGCACTCCAGGCCCACCTGCTCCCGCACCTGGGCGATCAGTGCGCCCGCCGCGCCGGCGTCCACCGGGCAGGCCACGACCACGGCGTCGAAGCGAAGGTGGAGGTAGCGGCACGCCTGCATCAATTCCAGTGCGCTGGTGAAGACCAGCGGCCAATGGCCGAGCCTGCGGATGGCCCGCCCCATCTGCTGTCGGGACCGCAGTTCCGGGTCGATCACCGCGATGGTGGCGCACGCGGTCTCGCCGCTCATGAGGGGCAGCCGCAGCGTGGAGGGGGTGGCGGTGTGGACAGTGCAATGACTCTGCTTCAAGGATCACTCCAGAGGTGGATGGATGGATCGGATGTCGAATCGCCTTGTGGGCAAGTCGACGGGGTGGCCTGCGCTCTGGACGACGGGCTAACGGCTCAGAACTTCGAAACGCCCCGCGCCTTCCCAGGTGCTCTCGGCACCCACGCGCGTGGCAGCAACTCCCACGAAGGGCTCGATCTCGAGCTGCACCGTGAGGCGTTGGCCCTGGGCCAGGCCCGCGCCGTCCATGGGCGACATCCGGTCGCCGGGCCGAAGGAACGACGAAGGGGCCGCGCCCGTGGCATCCGCATGCGATGAGGCCAGGCGAACCGGCTTGCCGTCGAGCTGCGCCTGCACGATCCGCAGGGTGAAGCGGCCGGTCCCGGCAAACCGGAACCCCGTGTCGTCCGCCGCCGCGCCCTGGAACGACAGCGCCATCGCCGTGCGTTCGGCGCACACCGCCGTGAGCGTCACGAGGCGCTTGCCCAGCGAGGCGCGGGCGGGGTCGGGCTGGCGCTCCAGCAGCTGTGCGCGGGTCATCCGTCCGTAGTCGACGAGCGGCTCGCTCAGTTGCGCATCGCAGCGTGCCGAGGCTTGTGCATGCGCCGGCATTGCTGCCAGCGCGACAAGTGCCATGCCGAACGTCGCGCCCATTCGGCGCAGGCTTTTCATCGTGATCATTGGTGTGCTCCCATGGCCGTGCAGGTCGCATCGGCCGATTCAAAGTAGGTGGCGGCGTCGGAGGTTTCCGGCAGCGAAAACACGAGCCTGCAGCTATCGCCGTTCGACAGCGTGACCCGCAGGTTCGCGCCATCGCGCACGTCGGGCAGAAAGACCTGCCCGCCGTCGACCACCGAGGTGACGTACTGGTTGTCGCCATCGACCACCGCCCCACCCTTCTCGAGCGCCTGCCCGGCGGGACCGACGGCTTTCAGCAGCACCCGGCGGGCGTTGACCACGCCGAACCGGATGTGGTTCACCGATCCGCGGCCCGCATCGAGCTCCTGGTAGCCGTTCACCAGGTCGACGTTGCGAGGCAGCGACCGGGTCGCGATCTCCAGCCGGCTCGTGTGGTACGGGAACAGCTGCGGGGCCACCGCGCGCCCCCACGCATCGGTCCACACCGGGCCTTGCGGCGTGCCGATCCGGACGCCGGACACGCCCCCCACCGAGACGATGCCGAAGGTGTCCTGCACGGGGTACGGCGAGAACGTCACGCCGTCCTTGTGGGCGACGATGCCGCCCTGCAGTTGCCCGCTGTAGGTGGTGCTTGCGCCGTTGCGCGAGAAGCCCAGGTTGGCTTGCGTGTAGCGCGGCAGCAGGCTCAGGCGCCCCGCGAAGTCGTTGCGCCCGTCGCGGCTGTCCCGCTCGGCCGAGACCTGGTAGCTTGTGGTGTCGTTGATGCGCTCGTTGAGCGTGACGCCGGCGCGGGTCCGGTCCGCAAGCTCGGCATCCGCACGGACAACGAGCTGTTCAAGATCCGCCACCAGCTGGACAAGACATGAATCCCTGGCGCGCTCTCGGACGAACGGTGCGGTGGGCGATGTGCGGCGCGATGGCCCTCCCCGCCGGCCCTGCCTGGGCCCAGGCGCAGCCCCTCTTCACCGACGAGGAGCAGCGCTGGATGAAGGCAAACCCCGTGGTGCGCTATGCCGCCGACACGCGGCTGAGCCCGCTGGAGTCCATCGAGCATGGCCGCTACAAGGGTTTGATCGCGGAGTACCTCGACGCGGTCACCCGCAAGTCGGGCCTGCGTTTCGAGCTGCACGCCACCCCCGACTGGCAGGAGGCCCAGCAGGCCTTCCTCGACGGCAAGGTCGACATGTTCCCGAACGCCAGCGCCCAGCGCACCACGCGCGAGGTCGGCGCCCGGCTGCGCCTGACCGATCCCTTCTTCGTGGCGCAGACGATCATCGTCACGCGCACCGATGCCCCCTTCGTCCTGCACATGAAGGACCTGGACGGCAAGGTGGCGGCCGTGCGCGGCGGAGGCACTTACGCCCATGTCTTCGCCGAGCGCTACCCCGGCGTGCGCGTGCTGCCCACCAGCGAGCCGATGGAAAGCCTCGACGCGGTGATCACCGGCGAGGCCTACGCCGCCATCGGCTCCGACGCGGTGTTCCTGCCCATGATGCGCCGCAGGCATGCGCGTCAGTTGAGCATCTCCGGCACGATCGGCGATCTCCTGTACGTGGCCCAGATGGGCGTTCGCGCCGACCTGCCGCTGCTGCATTCCATCGTGGAGAAGTCGCTCGCCAGCCTCTCGGCGGCGGAGACCGGCCAGATGAATGACCGGTGGCTGGAGCAGACCGACTTCGGCGAGCCGTCGCTGCTGTCGATCGTGCGCTACCGCCTGCCGCAGCTGTTGCTGCTGCTCGGCGGCGTCGTGCTGCTCGGCTGGTTCGCCTGGCGCGCCCGCGTGGCGCAGCGCGCCGCACAGAAGAGCGAGCGCACCAAGTCGAACTTCCTGGCGGTCATGAGCCACGAGATCCGCACGCCCATGAACGCGGTGTTGGCCTCCATCGAGATGCTGGCGCACACGCCGCTGGATGCGCGCCAGAAGCGCTTCACGCGCACCGCCTCGGCGGCCGCCGAAGCCCTGCTGTCGCTGCTGGACGATGTGCTCGACCTCTCGAAGCTGGACGCCCGGCGCCTCGCGCTGGAACTGGTGCCCACTGATGTCGACGCGCTGGCGCAGAAGGTGGCGCATGTGGCGCGCGTGAACGCGCAGGACAGGCCGCTGGTCATCGCGGTGCGCACGCACAACCCGTCGGGCCGGCAGGTGCTGATCGACCCCACGCGGTTGCGGCAGGTGCTGCTCAACCTGCTGGGCAATGCCGTGAAGTTCACCGAACGCGGGCGCATCGACGTGACGCTGGAGCTTCTCGACGATGGCGACATGAACGGCCTGCTGACAGTCACGGTGAGCGACACCGGCATCGGCATTGCGCCCTCGCAGCAGGCCACCCTCTTCGATGCCTATTCGCAGGCCGACAATTCCACGACCCGGCGCTTCGGCGGCACCGGCCTGGGGCTGACCATCTGCAAGGAATTGGTCGAGTTGATGGGCGGCGAGATCCGGTTGACCAGCCGCCTCGGTGCGGGCACCTCGGTCGAGTTCGCCCTGCCGGTGAAGCTTGTATCGCCCCCGCAAGAACTGTCCAGGGATGCCGCTGCGGCGCATGGCAAGCCGCCTTCCGGACCTGCGGCCACCGTGCTGGTCGTGGAGGACCATCCGGGCAACCAGTTCATCATCGCGGAGCAACTGCGCATGCTGGGCTACGACGCCCGGATCGAGGCTGACGGCGCGGCGGTACTTGCCGCGCTCGCGCCGCCACATCCTTTTGCGCTCGTGCTCATGGACTGCCACATGCCCGGGATGAGCGGCTACGAGGCGACGCGCCGCATCCGACAGCGCGAGCGCGAGCGCGAGGCCGGCGCCGGCCATCTGCCCGTGATCGCGATCTCCGCCGCGACCGACTCGGCGCACCTCGACGAATGCATGGAAAGCGGAATGGACGGCGTGCTCAAGAAGCCGCTGCGTCTGGACGAACTGTCGAGCATGCTGCAGCTCTGGCTGGGCGGAGCGCCGTCGTCGCCGCAACGCCCCGACACGGCCTTGCCGCCGCAGTTTCACGAGGCCATGGCGGAAGATCTTGCGGCGCTGCGCCGGGCGTTCGCTGCAGGCGATACCGCGAGTGCGGCGCACCATGCGCACCGCATCAGAGGTGCTGCCTTGATGGTCGACGCTGCGGCCGTGGCAGCGCCCGCCGATGCGTTGGAAAAAATCGCTCGCGCCGAAACCGCTTCGGATCACATGCGCGTGGCAGACCTGCTGGACGAACTCCAGCTTGCGCTGTCGGCACAGGCGGCGTCCTGAGCAGACGACGCCCTACGTCCCTGCCATTCTTTCTTTCATCAACCGGCGAAGAATCGCCAGCGCCGGCGCCTCGGTGCGCTGGCGCAGCGTCACCAGCCCGAAGCGCGCCGTGCCGCGCATCGGCGGCTCCATCCGCAGCTCGACCAGGTCGGGTGCCGACTCGTGCACCGCGAGCAGCACCGTGTCGCTCTGGCGCACCACGTCGGCGATGCTTGGCAGCTCCTCGCACTGCAGGGTCACGCAGTTGGCAGGATGCGCCTGCGGGCCGTAGGTTTCGACCAACCCGCGCGCCACCTCGTCGCTCAGCGGCGTCGAGGCGATCGGGTAGCGCTGCACCGCCTCGAAACTCACACCCTTGCGCAGCCGTGTGAGCGGATGGCCGCGGCGGCACAGGAAGGCGCCGCGCAGCTCGTACACGTGGGTCAGCACCAGGTCGGGCGCGGGCTTGAGCGCGCGCGCATCGACCACCAGCGCGTCCAGGCTGCGCTCGCGCAGCGCCTGCGCCAGCAGGTCGGTGCTGCCGCGTGCGATCACGGTGCGCACGGCCGGATGGTGCGTCGCCATGTGCAGCAGGAAGGGCGTCATCAGCAGCGCGCCCGGCCCCGAGCCCAGCCCGATGCGCACCGTGCCACCCTCGCCTTCTCGCATCTGCCGGCCGCGGTCGCGCAGCGCCTCGGCCTCCGACACCAAAAGCCGCGCGCGCTCCAGCACCTCGCGCCCGAAGACCGTGAGCTCGTTGCGCCGGCCGATGCGGTCGAACAGCGGCATGCCCAGCTCGTCCTCGAGCGCGCGCACGCTGCGGCTGAGCGCGGGCTGCGTCAGGTGCAGCGCCTGCGCCGACTGGCTGAACGAGCCCGTGTGGGCCAGCGAAATCAGGTGCCTCAGTTGAACCAGCGTCATGGCGAAAACCTCGTTTTCATGAATGCATTGGACTCATGCTAATGCAGCCAACAATGCATTGGACGTTGCGTCGGGCCGCTCCTAGCATTCCCCTGCATCCGGCCCCACGAGCCGGCACCACCCCAGGAGACATGACTTTGACGACGACTTCGCTCTTCCGATCCGCGCTGCTGCTCGGCTGCGGGCTGATGCTGGCGGCCGCGGGCCCCGCCCGTGCCGACGGCTTTCCCGCCAAGCCCGTGAACCTGATGGTTCCCTACCCGGCCGGTGGCCCCTCGGACGCCACCGCGCGCATCTTCACCGTGCCGCTGGGCAAGGCGCTGGGCCAGCAGGTGGTCGTGGAGAACCTGGGCGGCGTGAGCGGCGCCATGGCCGCGCAGAAGGTGCTGGCCGCGCCGGCCGACGGCTACTACCTCTTCCAGGGCTCGCCCAACGAGATCATCCTGGCGCCGCTGGCCAATGCGGCCGTGAAGCTCAAGGCCGAAGACTTCCGCATGGTGCACCCGGTGGCCGAGGCCGTGATGGTCTTCGTCGCCCGCAAGGACCTGCCGGCCAACAGCGTCGACGAGCTCATCGCACTGGCGCGCAAGTCGCCCGACAAGCCGCTGTCGTACGGCAGCGTGGGCATCGGCTCGCTCTACCACCTGATCCTCGAGAAGGTGCAGCTGGACACCGGCGTGAAGCTCATGCACGCGCCCTACAAGGGCAACGCGCCGCTGCTGCAGGACATCGGCGGCGGCCAGGTCGACTTTGCCGTGCTGGTCTACAGCGCCGCCATGGGCGCGCTGGCCGACCAGGGCCGGCTGAAGATCCTCGGCCAGCTCGGCGGGCAGCGCTCGGAGCTGCTGAAGAACGTGCCCACCGCCAGCGAAGGCAAGGAGCTGAAGAACGTCAACTACAAGACCTGGAGCGGCTTCTTCGTGCGCAAGAACACACCTGAAGACGTGGTGCAGAAGCTGCACCAGGCCGTCGGCGCGGCGCTGAAGGAAACGAGCGTGCGCGAGCAGCTCGCCGCCCAGACGCAGCTGGCCTCGCCGCAGACGACGCTCGCCGAATCGGCGAAGTTCTACGAAGCCGAGACCGCGCGCTACCGCGACATCGCCAAGTCCATCCGCCTGGAACCCCAATGAGCACCACCGCCCTCCTGAACGACCTGCATGCCAGCGCCGACACCTTCATCGGCATCCGCCGCGACATCCACCAGCACCCCGAACTCGGCTTCGACGAGCACCGCACCTCGGCGCTGGTGGCCGAGAAGCTCGAAGCCTGGGGCTACACCGTCGAGCGCCATGTGGGCGGCACCGGCGTGGTGGGCCGGCTGGTGCGCGGCAGCGGCACGCGCCGCCTCGGCCTGCGCGCCGACATGGACGCCCTGCCCATCGACGAGGCCACGGGCCTGGCCTACGCCAGCGCGCACACGGGCGTGATGCACGCCTGCGGCCACGACGGCCACACGGCGATGCTGCTGGCGGCAGCGCAGCACCTGGCCGAACGCGGGCGCTTCGACGGCACGCTGAACCTGATCTTCCAGCCCGCCGAGGAAGGCGGCGGCGGCGCGGTGCGCATGATCGACGACGGCTTGTTCGAGCGCTACCCCTGCGACGCCATCTTCGCGATGCACAACATGCCCGGCATGGCGCAGGGCCGGCTGGCGATGCGCGAAGGCCCGGCCATGGCCTCGTCCGACTACGCCACCATCACGCTCACCGGCGTGGGCGGCCACGGCGCCATGCCGCACCGCGCGGCCGACCCGATCGTGGCCGCGGCCAGCATCGTGATGGCGCTGCAGAGCGTGGTCTCGCGCAACATCGACCCGCTGCAGATGGCGGTGGTCACGGTGGGCGCCATCCACGCGGGCAAGGCCAACAACGTGATCCCGCAAGGCGCCGTGCTCGAGGTGAGCGTGCGCGCCCTCGATCGCGAGGTGCGCAAGAAGATCGAAACCCGCATCAAGGCGCTGGTGGCCGCGCAGGCCGAGAGCTTCGGCGTGCAGGCGCAGATCGACTGGCGGCCCGGCTACGCGGTGCTGGTCAACACGCCCGAAGAGACCGCCTTCGCGCGCACCGTCGCCGAAGAACTCGTGGGCCCGGCGCAGGTCACCTGGCAGACGCCGCCGCTGCCGGGCAGCGAAGACTTCGCCTTCATGCTGGAGCGCGTGCCCGGCTGCTACCTGCTCATCGGCAATGGCGACGGCGACGCGCACGGCGCCTGCATGGTCCACAACCCGGGCTACGACTTCAACGACAGCAACGTTGCCGTGGGCGGCGCCTACTGGGTGCTGCTGACCGAGCGCTTCCTGCGCGCCGCGGACTGAACGTTCAAGCCGACTGCCGCGCGAGCCATTCGCGCGGCGACACGCCCACCTTCTGCGCGAACAGGCGCGACAGCGCCGAAGCGTTGGCGTAGCCGAGGCTGTCGGCAATCGTCTTGACCGACGCGCCCGTGCGCAGCTCGGCCTGCGCGATCGTCAGGCGCCACTGCGCGAGGTAGTCCGCGGGCGTCGCACCCACCACCGACTTGAAGCGCGCCGCGAACGCGCTGCGCGACATGCCCGCCTCCGTGGCCATCTGTTCGAGCGGCCACGGCTCGCCCGGGCGCTCGTGCAGCGCGACCAGCACGCGCGCCAGCTGCGGATCGCCCAGGCCCGTCAGCAGGCCGGCGGGCACCCCGCTCTCCTGCGGATGGTCGAGCAGCCAGCGCAGCAGCTGGATCAGCACCACCTCGAACAGCCGGTCGGCCAGCAGCCGGTGCCCGCACAGCACGCGCCCGGTTTCCGCGAACAGCAGCGCCAGCGAAGCTTCGAGGCCGTCGACCGCATGCAGTGGCAGCCGCACCAGCGGCGGCAAGGCGCGCACCAGCGGGTGCGCCTCGCCGCCGTCGAAGTCGACCGTGGCACAGACGAAATCCGAACCTTCGGTAGGCGCGTTGTGGAAGTCGTGCGCCAGCGGACGCGGGTAGAACAGCAGGCTGGGCTCCTTCACGACCAGCTTGCGCGGCACGCCGGCCGCGCGCACCGACGGCGCCGAATGCGTGACCACCATCTCGCCGCGCCGCATCACATGCAGGAAGCTGCGCCCCTCTTTCGCCGCGAAGTGCGTCACGCCGCACAGCGGCCCCGTGTGGAACAGGTGGGCCCGGACACGGAAGCGTTCAAGCAGGGACGAGAGCCTGTCGATGGGCGGCGGGGGCGGTGCGCTCGGCATTGGACGAAAAGGTATGTTGAATGGATGAAAGCGTTCAAATCATACGGATTTCGGGAAGACACTGCATCCATCGTCATCACCGAAAGGAAGTCTTCATGCCCCGCGTCAACCTCGTCACCGACACCGCCGCCACCGGCGACGCCCAGGTCTTGCTCTCCCAGATCCACGGTGCCTTCGGCGCCACGCCCAACATGTTCCGCGCCGTCGCCAATTCGCCCGCGGCGCTGCGCAGCCTCTGGGGATCGTTCGGCGCGCTCGGCGGCGGCGTCATTCCCGCGCAGCTCGGCGAGCAGATCGCCGTGGCCGTCGCCGACCGCAACGCCTGCCACTACTGCCTCGCGGCCCACACCGCGCTGGGCCGCAAGGCGGGCGTGTCGGCCGCCGACATGGCGGCCGCACAGGCCGGCGAATCGGCCGACCCGCGCACGGCGGCGGCGCTGCGCTTTGCGCTCAAGCTCGTCGATGCACGCGGCCAGGTCAACGACGCCGACGTGCAGGCCTTGCGCGCCGTGGGCTTCGACGACCGGCACATCGTCGAGATCCTGGCCCACGTCGCGCTGAACCTGTTCACCAACTACGTGAACGTGGCGTTCCAGGTGCCGGTGGATTTTCCGCAGGTGAAGCTGCGCACCGAGGCAGCCTGACATGGCCTGGCCGCGCCCCGAGGCACCCGAGCTGCAGGTCGCGCAGTGGCTCAACACCGATGCGCCCGTCACGCTCGCGTCGCTGCGCGGCCGGGTCGTGGTGCTGCACGCGTTCCAGATGCTGTGCCCGGCCTGCGTGTCGCACGGCCTGCCGCAGGCGAAGAAAACGCGGCAGCTCTTCGCCGCGAAAGACGTCGCGGTGATCGGCCTGCACTCGGTGTTCGAGCACCACGACGTCATGACACCGGCCGCGCTCGACGCCTTCGTGCGCGAGTACCGCCTGGGCTTTCCCATCGGCATCGACCAGCCCTCGCCCACCGGCGGCATTCCCGCCACGATGCGCGACTACCAGTGGCAGGGCACGCCGAGCACGGTGCTGGTCGACCGGCAGGGGCGCCTGCGCATGAGTCACTTCGGCCTGCTCGACGACATGGCGCTGGGCGCCGCCATCGGGCAGCTCGCGGCCGAAGAAGCGCCTGCGCACCTCATTGCACAACCTGCAGGCGACGCATCGCCAGACGGCCCGTGCGACGACACCGCCTGCCGCGCCTGAACGAAGAAAGGACACTCACCGCATGCCATGCATCGCCCTGCAACACCTCGCCTTCGAAGACCTCGGACGCTTCGCCAACGTACTGACCCAGGCCGGCCACGCCATCGACTACCGGCAGGCGGTCCCGTCCGCGCTCAGCGACGACGAGTGGCGCAGCGCCGACCTCGTCGTGGTGCTCGGCGGCCCCATCGGGGCCTACGACACGGCGACCTACCCGTGGCTTGCCGAGGAGATCGCCGGCCTGCGCGAACGGCTGGCGCTGCAGCGGCCCACGCTGGGCCTGTGCCTGGGCGCGCAGCTCATGGCCCATGCGCTCGGCGCGCGCGTGTACCCGTCGGGGCACACGGAGATCGGCTGGGCGCCGGTCGACCTGAGCGCGGCGGGCCGGGCCTCGTGCCTCGCGGCGCTGGACGGCGAACCCGTGCTGCACTGGCACGGCGACACCTTCGACCTGCCGCCCGGTGCCGAACTGCTGGCGAGCACCGCGCGCACGCCGCACCAGGCCTTCAGCCACGGCCGCCATGCGCTCGCGCTGCAGTTCCACCCCGAGGCCGATCCCGCGCGCATCGAGCCCTGGCTCATCGGTCATCACCACGAACTGGCCGCGGCCGGCATCGACATCCCTGCGCTGCGCGCCCGCAGCGCCGAGCTGGCCGATCTGCGCTCCGATGCCGCGACGCGCATGCTGACCGCGTGGCTGGACCAGCTCGCATGACGCAACCCGCCCTGCCCATCGACGCGCTGCTGGTCGGCCCCGTGGCCTTGCTGCCCGACGGCCGCACACGCAGCGGCATCCGCAAGACGCCGACGGCCGATGCACTGTGGCTGTCGTCCACCGGCCTGCAGGGCGACGCGCAGGCCGACCTGCGCATCCACGGCGGTGTCGAGAAGGCCGTGCACCACTACCCGCGCGAGCACTACGCGGGCTGGGCCTCGGCGAGCCACCAAAGCGAGCTGCTGTCGAATGCGGGCGCCTTCGGAGAGAACGTCTCGACCACCGGCTGGAACGAATCGACCGTGTGCATCGGCGACGTGGTGCAGCTCGGCGATGCGCGGGTGCAGGTGTCGCAGGGCCGGCAGCCCTGCTGGAAGCTCGACGCGCACTTCGGCAGGCCCGGCATGGCACGCGAGATGCAGGCGCGCGGCTGCACGGGTTGGTACTACCGCGTGCTCAAACCCGGCTGGGTGCGGGCCGGCGCCCTGGCCACGCGCGTGGAACGCCCGCACCCGGACTGGCCGCTGTCGCGCCTCATCGCGTTGCTGTTCTCGCGCGACGCGCGCTTCGCCCCCGAATGGGAACAGGCCGCCGCCCTGCCCGCCCTGGCCGAGCGCTGGCGCACCACGTTTCGCAAGCGGGTGGATGCGGGGCGCGTCGAAGACTGGGAGCCGCGGCTGCGCGCACCCGCGTCCGACCCCTGAGCGCCCTTCAGTCGTCCAGCGTTTCCACGCGCAGTGCGATCACCGGCCCGGCCACGACCGGGCTCGTCTGCAACGCGTGCAAGGCGAGATCGACCGCGCTTTGCAGCGCCGACTCGGTGATCACCAGCACCTGCGGCGCCGCATCCGCCGGCCCGTTCGCCAGCACCAGTTGCCGCACCGGCAGCCGCTGCGCGGCCAGCAGCTCGGCCACGGCCGCGATGTCGGTCGCCGCCTGCACCGGCACGCGCAGGTAGTGCGCGCTGCGCACGGCCGCGCGCGGCAGCACCGGCAGTTCGCGCACCGCATGCGCATGAAAGCCCGTGTGCGGCACGCGCTGGCCGGCGTGGGTGCCGTCCAGGCGCGCCACGTCGACGAGGTCGGCGATCACGGCCGAGGCGGTCTGTTCCGAGCCGGCGCCCGCGCCGTAGTACATCGTGACGCCCGCCGCGTCGCCCTTGACCATGATGCCGTTCATCGAGCCGTTCACCTGCGCGAGCAGGTGCGTGGCGGGCACCAGCGCGGGCTGCACGCGCAGTTCTACGCCTTCTTCACGTCGGCGCGCCACGCCCAGCAGCTTCACGCGAAAGCCCAGCTGCTCGGCGCAGGCCACGTCCACACGTTGCAGCGCCGTGATGCCCTCGACCTGCGCGTCGGCAAAGCAGACCGGCATGCCGAAGGCGTTGGCAGCCAGCAGCGCGGTCTTGTGGGCGGCGTCGACGCCCTCGATGTCGAAGGCCGGGTCGGCCTCGGCATAGCCCAGCGCCTGGGCCTGCACGAGCGCGTCGCCGAAGTCCAGGCCCTCGTCGCGCATCTTGCTCAGGATGAAGTTGGTGGTGCCGTTGACGATGCCCGCCACCCATTCGATGCGGTTGGCCGTGAGGCCTTCGCGCAGCGCTTTCACGATGGGGATGCTCACCGCCACCGCGCCCTCGTACATCACGGCCACGCCGTGCGCGCTGGCGGCGGCGAAGATCTCGGGGCCGTGCACGGCCAGCAGCGCCTTGTTGGCCGTGACCACGTGCTTGCCGTGCGCGATGGCCGCCAGCACCCAGTCGCGCGCCGGGCCGGTGCCGCCGGCCACCTCGACCACCACATCGACATCGGGGTCAGTGGCCACCTGCATCGGGTCGGCCGTGAGCGCCACGCCCTCGCCCACGATGCCCTGGGCGCGCGCGAGGTTGCGCGCCGCCACCACCGTCACCCCGATGCCGCGCCCGGCGCGGGCGGCAATGAGCGCCTGGTTGCGGGCCAGCACGCGGAAGGTGCCCGCGCCCACGGTGCCGATGCCGATCATGCCGACGCGCAGGGGGCGAATGGCCGCAGGATGGCTGGGCTGGGGCAGGAAGGACGAGACGGGATCGCGGTACATGGGCTTCTCCAAACAACGAACGAACAGGACAAAAACAAAAAAACCCAGCTGCCAGCTGGGTTTCGTTCATTCGGGAGAAGAGACACCAGGTGGCTGCCGGAGCGGCCACCCTGCGCGTGCTCAGGGGGCCGCGGCGGTCATGGTGGTAATCATTCGTGCATTCACTGCGTCGCTCGTTCGCACGCAGGCGGCGAACGGCATCGTGCGGCCGACAACGGCGGCGCTGGATACTGCAACGGGGGAAAGTGAAAGGCGCGACATGAGCCGGCGAGTGTACACGCGGTGCTTGCGGCACGCCCCGATCCGGGCAAACTAGGGCATGGACAAGCATTTCCTGACCCCCCTGTTCGCCCCGGCGTCGATCGTGGCCTTCGTCGGCCAGCCCAGCGATCCGGGGGGCCAGACCGCCCTGGGCCGCACGCTGCGCGAAGCCTTCCGGGCCGACCGCTTCGACGGCACGCTGCGCTTTCTGGACGTGCGCACCCAGGGCACGCTCGAAGAGCTGGCGCAGACGCACGCCGACCTGGCGCTGATCGCGCTGGCGCCGCACGACGTGGCGGCCGCCCTCGAGATCGCGGGCCGCA
Organism: Variovorax sp. GW460-12-1-14-LB1; assembly: GCF_059423605.1. Taxonomy (NCBI): domain Bacteria; kingdom Pseudomonadati; phylum Pseudomonadota; class Betaproteobacteria; order Burkholderiales; family Comamonadaceae; genus Variovorax; species Variovorax sp. GW460-12-1-14-LB1. The sequence continues at coordinate 4,214 of NZ_JBWKYF010000002.1, read as the reverse complement.
TCGGCTGCAAGGCCGCGGTGGTCATCTCCACCGGCATCGCCGCCGAGCAGGCCGCGCAGTGGCGCAAGATCGCGCGCCGCGAAGGCGTGCACCTGCTGGGCCCCAATTCGCTGGGCTTCCAGCGCCCGCCGCTGCACCTGAACGCCAGCGTGGCCGGCCCGCTCGCGCGCACCGGGCCGCTGGCACTGGTGTCGCAGTCGGGCGCGCTCACGGCCTCGATGCTCGACTGGGCGCGGCAGAACGGCGTGGGCTTTTCGAGCGTGGTGTCGCTCGGCCCGCACACCTCGGTCGACATTCCGCAGGTGCTCGACTTCCTGGCCAACGATTCGAGCACGCACAGCATCATCGTGTACCTCGAGGGCATTGCCGATGCGCGCCGCTTCATGAGCGCGCTGCGCTCGGCCTCGCACGCCAAGCCGGTGGTGGTGCTCAAGGCGGGCCGCAAGCCGGCCGGCAACGAGGCCGCGCAGACGCACAGCGCCGCCATCGTGGGCAGCGACGACGTGTTCGACGCCGCCCTGCGCCGCGCGGGCGCGGTGCGGGTGCGCTCCTTCGTCGAGCTGTTCTCGGCCGCCAAGTGCCTGGCCTCGCGCTACCGGCCGGTGGGCAAGCGCCTGGCCGTGGTCACCAATGGCGGCGGGCCCGGCGTGCTCGCGGCCGACTGGATCAACGAGATCGGCCTGGACCTGGGCCGCCTCTCGGCCCCCGCGCAGCGCTCGCTGCAGCCCTCGCTGCCGGCGCTCGCGTCGCTCACCGACCTCATCGACCTGTCGGAAGACGCCACGCCCGCGCACTTTCGCGCCGCCATCGACACGGCCTCGGCCGACAGCCAGATCGACGGCGTGCTCGCCATTTTCTCGCCCAAGGCCGGCGTCGACGCGGCCGCCACGGCGCGCGCGCTGGCCGACATTCCGCGCCCCATGCCCAAACCGCTCCTGTCGTGCTGGATGGGCGATGCCTCGGTGGGCAATGCGCGGGCCGTGCTGGCCGAGGCCACCATCCCGAGCTTTCGCACGCCCGAGGCGGCCGTGGGCGCCTTCGGCAACATCGCGGCCTTCTACCAGAACCAGCAGCTGCTGCAGCAGACGCCGCCGCCGCTGTCGGCGCTGGCCAAGCCCGACATCGACGGCGCGCGCCTGCTCATCGAGAGCGTGCTGGCCGAGCGGCGCAAGGTGCTGACCGAGATGGAATCGAAGTCGCTGCTGTCGTGCTTCCACATCCCGATCACGCGCACCCTGCTCGCGCGCAGCGCCAACGAGGCCATGATGATCGCCACGCAGCTGGGCTTTCCGGTGGCGCTGAAGATCGACTCGCCCGACATCTCGCACAAGTCCGACGTCGAGGGCGTGGCGCTGAACGTGATGAACGGCACCAGCGCGCGCGACACTTACCTGGAGATGATGGAGCGCGTGGCGCGCCTGGCGCCCGACGCCCGCATCAACGGCGTGACCGTGCAGAAGATGGTGCGCGCGCGGCGCGGGCGCGAAATCTACGTGGGCCTGGTCACCGACCAGCCCTTCGGTCCGGTGATCGTCTTCGGCGCCGGCGGCACTATGATCGAGCTCATGAACGACCGCGCGATGGAGCTGCCGCCGCTGAACCAGTTCCTGGCGCGCCACCTCATCGAGCGCTCGCGCGTGGCCGAGACGCTGGGCGAATGGCGCGGCGCCAACCCCGTGAACATGGAAGCCATCGAGGACGTGCTGCTGCGCGTGTCCGAAATGGTGTGCGAGCTGCCCGAGCTGCGCGAGATGGACATCAACCCCATCATCGTGGACGAACACGGCGCGGTGTCGGTCGATGCGCGCATCGTGGTCGACAGCAGCACGCAGGCCGTGGCGGGCCCGGTGGGCAACGGCTACCAGCACCTGGCCATCATGCCGTACCCCGCGCGCTACCGGCGCGAATGGCCGCTGCCCGGTGGCGGCGCGTACGTCGTGCGGCCGGTGCATCCGAACGACGCGCAGATGCTGCAGGCGCTGGTGCAGGGCCTGTCGCCCGAAAGCCGCTGGTTCCGTTTCGTCTCGCGCTTCCACGAGCTGCCACCGTCGATGCTGTCGCGCTTCACGCTCATCGACTACGACCGCGAGATGGCGCTGGTCGCCACCATCATGGAACGCAGCACCGCGCCCGACGGCACCGTGCTCGAGAGCGAGCGCATCGTGGGCGTGTCGCGCTACATCACCAACCCCGACCAGACCAGCTGCGAGTTCTCGCTCGTGGTGGCCGACGAGTTCAGCGGCAAGGGCATCGGCTCGCGCCTCATGGAAAGCATCATCGACGTGGCGCGCGACCGGGGCCTTTCCGAGATGGACGGGCTGGTGCTGGCCGGCAACCCCGACATGCTCAAGCTGGTGCGGCGGCTGGGCTTCTCGGTGAAGTCCTTCCCCGAAGACCCGGACTTCAAGCTCGTGACCTACCCGCTGTAGCCCGACGGCGGCGGCTGCAACTCGACGAGAATCGGCCGCCCTCCACCTCCGCGTTTCTTCATGCTCCGAATCCTCCTGCGCTCCCTCGGCCGTCTGCTGGTGAGCTTCGCCGTGTTGCTGTCGGCCGCCTGGGCCTGCGCGGCCCTCTGGTACCAGCTGCCCGCGACGCTGCCGGTCAAGGTCGGCGCGATGGTGCTGTGGGGCCTCTTCGGCCTGGCGGCGATCGTGCTGCTGTGGCGCGGCAAGGCCGGCCGCTCGCTGCTGGCCTACGCCATCGGCTTCGTCGTGCTGCTCGAGTGGTGGGGCACCATCGCGCCCTCGCAGCATCGCGAATGGGCCGACGACGTGGCGCGCCACCTGAAGCCGCGCGTCGAGGGCAGCGTGGTCACGATGGAGAACGTGCGCAACTTCGACTGGCGCAGCGACACCGACTACACCGTGCGCTGGGACACGCGCCGCTACGACCTGGACCGCCTGCGCTCGGTCGACGTGTCGCTGTCGTACTGGACCGGCCCGGCCATCGCCCACACGCTGGTGTCCTTCGGCTTCGACGACGGCCAGTTCGTCACTTTCTCGATCGAGATCCGCAAGGAGCGCGGCGAGAGCTTCTCGTCCGTGGGTGGCTTCTTCAAGCAGTTCGAGAACAGCCTCGTGGCCGCCGACGAGCACGACATCCTGCGCGTGCGCACCAACGTGCGCGGCGAAGACGTCTACATGTACCGCGTGCGCCTGCCGCAGGCCGAGATGCGTTCGCTGTTCCTCGGCTACGTGGGCGAGGCCAATGCGCTGGCGCGCGCGCCGAGCTTCTACAACACGCTCACCGCCAACTGCACGACCATCGTCTACAGCCTCGCCAGGCACGTCGTGCCCGGCCTGCCGATGGACTACCGCCTGCTGGCCTCGGGCTACCTGCCCGAGTACCTGCACGACGTGGGCGGCCTGACACCCGGCCTGAGCATGGACGCGCTGCGCGCCGGCGGCCGCATCACCGACCGGGCCATCGCCACCGACCGGCAGCCCGGCGTGAACTTCTCGCAGGCCATCCGCAACGGCCTGCCGGGCGTGGCGCCGTGAGGCGCGTCGGCTTCCCCGCCCTGCTGCTGGCGCTGTCGCTGCTCACGGGCTGCGCCGGCGTCACGGTCGGCACCATCTCGCCGGCCGACTACCTGGCGCAGCGGCGCGGCGACGTGCTCACCACCGGCCAGCTCAGCAGCTCGGCGCAAGAAGTGCTGCGCGTCATCGGCTCCGATGCCGACCAGTGCCGCAAGGACGGCCGCGCCTGCCGCCAGAACCTTGCCACCTCCGCCGGCCTGAACGACGAGCAACGCATGTCGGCACTGTCCGAGGTGTGGCTGCAGCTCGCGCTGGCGGGCGGCGACGGCGGCTCGGCCGCGCAGCCCATGGCGCCCGAGGCCATCGAAGCCTGGCTGGAAACTGCGCGCCACGCCTACGCCTACCTGTTCCACACGGCGCGCAAGCCGCGCGACCGCGCCTTCGAAGACCGCCAGACGCAGGTGCGCGACTACTACAACTACGCGGTGCAGCGCGCCATCACCGGCCTGTTCAGCCGCTACCGCAAGAGCGACATGTCGGTGGCCGCCATTCCGCAGGTGAGCGGCTGGCGCATCGACGCCGACCTGTCGGCGCTGCAGCTCGCACCCGACGCGCCCCCGCCCAAAGAGCTGATTCCCGCCGCCTCGCTGACCTTCTCGGGCCTGCGCAACATCTACCGCCGTGACGGCTTCGGCGCCGAATTGGTCGCCGCGGGCGACGACCGTCCGACCG